>JAIPJW010000212.1 GCA_021734075.1 Cephaloticoccus sp. | reverse complement strand
GGTGTCGTCCATCGAGGATGCCTCGGTGCGCGAAAAACTGGACGACTATACGTTCAATGAGGCCAACGACCAGCTGGCCATGCTCGAGGGTGCCGGCCACCCGTTTGACCTCTCCGCGGTGCAAGCCGGTCAACAAACCCCGGTTTACTTTGGTTCCGCCATCAACAACTTTGGCATCCAGCTTTTGTTGAACGGATTTTTGAAGGACTCGGTGCCTCCGGCTCCCCGGAACTCGGTCACCGTCACCGTGCCCGGCCTGCCCAATGCCACTGAGTCGCGAGTAGTCCCCGTGACCTACGAGAAATTCACCGGCTTCGTCTTCAAGATTCAGGCCAACATGGATCCCAAACACCGCGATCGTATTGCCTTCATCCGCGTGTGTTCCGGCAAGTTCACCCGTGACATGCAGGTCACCCACCAACGCACCGGCCGGACCGTGCGGCTTTCATCTTCCCATAAACTGTTTGGTCAGGACCGCGAAACCGTGGATGAAGCCTGGCCCGGTGATGTCATCGGCCTCGTGGGCCACAGTGAATTTGGCATCGGCGACACCCTCACGGAAGATCGCGGCGTGTATTTCGACGAAATCCCGCGTTTCCCTTCCGAGGTTTTTGCCTACATCGCCAATCCCATACCGGCCGATTCCAAGAAATACCGGGCCGGGTTGGACCAACTCCTGCAGGAAGGGGTGGTCCAGTCCTTCAACGCCCGCAACGCTCCGCCGGGAGCAACCTTGCTCGCCGCGGTCGGCACGCTCCAATTCGAGGTCGTGCAACACCGGCTCAAAGGCGAATACAAGGCTGAGTCACGATTGACCCCCACCCCCTGGACGATGCTGCGCTGGATCGAACCTCATCCCGCCCTGAAGGAGCTGAACTCCATTGTTGTGGCCAGTAACGTCAGCTTTGGCACCGATAAATTTGATCATCCGGTGGTGCTGTTTCCCAACGATTGGTCAATGAGCTATTTCAAGGAAAAGAACCCGGAGCTTAAACTGCACGAACAGCCCATCGAGCTCACCTAAGCCATATCACCGGTATCGCATGATAATTCTGATCAACAAGATGCGGTTCGGGATAATTATTGGCCTGATTCTGGGCCTTTCCTCAGTTGCCTTTGCTCAGGAAAAGACCGCACCACGGACAATTGTCATCGTCCATGGCGCCTGGGGCGGTGCCTGGCAGTTTGCCAAGATTGATCCCCTGTTGCGCAATGACGGTTTTGATGTGCGCCGGGTAACCTTGACCGGACTCGGTGAGCGCTCGCATCTCGCCAACCGGGACATCGGGCTGGAGACCCACATCGAGGATGTGAGCAACATCATTCGCTTTGAAGACCTGCATGACATTATTCTGATCGGGCACAGCTACGGTGGCATGGTGATCACCGGTGTGGCCGACCGGATGCCCGGGCGAATCGCGCAATTGATCTACCTTGAGGCCATGGTTCCCCGCGATGGCGAATCCGCCATGAGTTTGATGTCGGCGAACGGCCCGGCCATGCAGGAAAGGAGCGTGGACGGATTCATCGCGCCCTGGTGGGTGCGTCCCGGCAAGCCCCACCCGATAGATGTCCCCCATCCGGTCAAAACCCTGACCGATCCCATTGTCCTTAAAAACCCCTCGTTACAAAGCATACCGAGCACGTTCATTTTGACCGTCGAGCCGGGCAAGGATCCGCAGGAAGATGAATTTTACGCGGCCTCAATTCGCGCACAGCAAAGTGGCTGGAAAGTGATCACCATGGCCGGCGATCATAATCCCCACTGGCGCCAACCCCAAGCCACGGTGGAAGTGCTGGAACGCGCCATCGCGGGAGCCAGAAAATAATGCCGGGCCTCGTTTTCGCCGGTTTTCTCTCGCCCTCAGGGAAAAACTGCACTCGCTGTGCCGGATGACTTTTTTGTGTCGGGTTTCATTCATTTTTATACTCGGGGTCGTCGGTATCACGGTGGGTGCGGGTAAAACGGAAGCTCCCGTTTACAAGGGAGCCATCATCATTGATGCCGCCACGGGTCTGGTGCTGTTCGAGGACAATGCCGACAGCGTCAGTCCACCGGCAAGCATCACCAAGTTGATGACCTTTCTCGTGGTGCACGACCATATCGCCAGCGGCGCCATCACCTCGCAGACCCCGGTCGGAGTCTCCGCCGCCAGCTCGAAAATCGGCGGCACCCAGGTTTGGCTCAAGCAAGGGGAGAGTTTTCCTGTCGAGGAAATGCTCTATGCGCTTATGATTCAATCGGCCAATGATTGCGCTCATGCGCTGGCCTTGGAAGTGGCCGGCAGCGCTGATGCTTTCGTCGGCCTGATGAATGCCCGGGCCAAGGAGCTGGGCATGACCAACACCACTTTTCGCAGCCCGCATGGTCTGCCCCCATCCAACCGCCGGATTGCCGACGGGGATCTGACCTCCCCGCGTGATCTGGCCCTGTTGAGTCGCTACCTGATCCAGCACACCAATATCCTGGATTACTCCTCCATCAAGGAGCGGGTGTTTCGGGAGGGTCAAACCAACGGCCGAATTGTCATGCGGAACCACAATCATCTGATTGATAATGTCGAGGGGGTCGATGGACTCAAAACCGGCTATACCAGTGGGGCTGGTTTTTGTCTCGCGGCCACCGCACGGCGCAATGGTCGTCGCATTGTCGCGGTAATCATGGGTTCACCGTCAGCCAAGGTCCGGGACTTGAAGATGGCCGAACTACTGCAACGCGGTTTTGCCGCCCTGCCACCGGCTGATTCGCCTTTGACCGTGGCGCCGATGCCAGCAAATCCCGCCACCAATCCCTCCGGTCTGAAACCAATCAATGCGGCCCCGGCGGAAATCTCCCCGGTCATAAAGTTCAAGATCCCTGCGCGCTGATTCGCAGGGTGCCGCCGCTCCCACCGCGGTTTCAATGCTCCAGCAGGAGCAGCATCAACCCCAGCATGATGAATATGCTGCCCAAGAGTCCGGCTTCCCAACGTTCAAAGTAACGGAGCTTGAGTTTCTCGAAACCAATCAAGGCCAACCAGGTGAATACCGTCATGCCGGCCAGCGTGGCCACTGCGAGAATCAGGCTGAGCACCACAAACCCCATCCAGCCGAACTGCACCGCCGAAAGATATACCGGCAGGAAGCCTTCACAGGGCGACAACGTCAGCATCAGGAACAGTCCGCTGATGGCAGCCCAATCACCCGACGACACGGATGCCAATTGGCTGTCCCTCAATTCATGTTCCCAATGGCTGCCTTCCTTGGCTTCCTCCGCACAGTGCTCGTCGGCATGGTGATGACTGCCCGGCATGGCATGATGGCAAATTCCTCCCCCGCGCAACTGCCGCCACAGATAATAGACGCCGACTGCCACCAGGACGCCTCCCGCCAAGGGAGTAAAGGCATGCCCGATTTCTGCATCCAGCTGGAATCCCAACCACGCAATCAGAAGGCCAAGCACGGTGGTCAATCCCACATGTCCCAAACCGGCAAACAAGGCCACACTCATGGTCCGGGTGTGGCTCCATCCCCGGGCCCGCCCCACCAACACAAAGGGGAGCCAATGGGTGGGTATCGCCGCATGGAAAAATGCCACGGTAAAACCCGTCGCGGCGATGGTGGTCAAAAGGGTAGAATTCATTCCAGAGTGCGGCTGCGCCACCCCCTTGCAGGGGGCCGTTCAGATCCACGTAGCCCCACTGTAGCAAAGTCGTCAATCCCCCCGATAACATAATCCCGGACCCACCTGGCGGTATTATTTCCTCATGGCCGGAAATTGTGTTCCAACTGACCCCGGGTGTGCTTTCTTTGCCCGGTCATGTCCGTCGACCACAATTCCGTCCGCGAATACCTGCTGCAACTCCAGTCTGGGATTTGTGCCATGCTTGAGACCGAAGATGGCGGGGGCCGCTTCAACCGGGATGAATGGGTTCGACCGGAAGGTGGCGGCGGTATTTCCTGCATCCTGACCAACGGGGCGGTTTTTGAAAAGGCCGGCGTGGCTTTTTCCCATGTGCAGGGCACCAAGTTACCCCCCTCCGCCACCGCCCACCGCCCGGAGCTCGCCGGGAAAAAATGGGAGGCCATGGGCGTCTCGCTGGTGCTGCATCCCCTCAATCCTTATGTGCCGATCAGTCACGCCAACGTGCGTTGCTTCATCGCCGATGCCGAGAGCGACCAGCCGGTCTGGTGGTTTGGCGGCGGGTTTGACCTGACCCCGTGCTATGGCTTTGCCGAGGATTGTGTCCATTGGCATCGCACCGCCCGGGATGCCTTGCTGCCCTTTGGGGCTCACTATTATCCGAAATTCAAAACCTGGTGCGATGAGTATTTCTTTTTGAAACATCGCAACGAACCCCGCGGTATTGGCGGCCTGTTTTTCGATGATTTCAATGAACTCGGCTTCGAGCGCAGTTTCGCGCTGATGCAAGCCGTGGGTGATGCATTCATCCCCGCCTACCAACCCATCGTTGCCCGTCGCAAAACCATCCCCTATGGCGAAACCGAACGAAGTTTTCAGCTCTATCGGCGTGGTCGTTATGTGGAATTCAATCTCGTTTGGGACCGGGGCACCCATTTCGGCCTGCAAAGTGGCGGTCGCACCGAATCCATTCTCATGAGCATGCCGCCACTCGTCAGTTGGACCTATGGGTGGACGCCAAAAACCGGCTCACGTGAAGCTGAGCTTTACGATCGATTTCTAAAGCCCCATGACTGGGCCAACCAAACGCCATGACTTCCCGCGAACGATTTCTCCAAGCCTGCGCCAGCCAGCCCCTCGACCGACCACCCATCTGGATTATGCGCCAGGCAGGTCGCTATCTGCCCGAATATCGGGCCTTGAAGGCCAAGTCCTCATTTTTGGAGATGGTGAAGACCCCCGACCTCGCCACTGAAGTCACCTTGCAACCGCTCCGGCGTTTTGCCCTCGATGCCGCGATTCTATTTTCCGATATCCTCGTGATTCCCGAGGCCCTCGGTCAAAACTACCATTTCCGCGATGAAGGGGGCATTGCCATGGA
>JAIPJW010000211.1 GCA_021734075.1 Cephaloticoccus sp. | reverse complement strand
CGGTGCACACCATGCCCCTCACCGGGAGCAATTGGGCCTTGTCGTTCAAGCCCGACACCCAGCCCGACCTGCCCTTGAGTGACTGGCCCGCCGCCGGGTATTTTATGGTCAGCCCGGATTACTTCCGGGCCCTGGGCATCCCGCTGCTGAACGGTCGCTATTTTGCGCCCGCTGATCGCAAGGATGCCCCGCCCGTCGCCATCATCAGCCGCTCCCTGGCCGACAAGTATTATCCCGGGCAAAACCCCGTGGGCCAACGCATCGTGATTTCCAACACCGATGATACCGTGTGGCGGGAGATCGTCGGCGTCGTGGGCGACATCAAGCAACGCAACCTCGAGGCCGATCCCGTGCCGCAAATCTATGAACCGGTTGCCCAGCAGACTTTCGGCAGCATGGGCGTGGTCATTCATGTGCCGCATGCGCCGGCGGGGTTCGCCGATACCCTGCGCAGCACCATGCGGGAAATTGACCCCAACCTGCCTTTGGTCGGCCTGGGCACGGTGGACAAACTGGTGTCCCGTTCCGTTGGGCAGCGCCAGTTCTTCACTTTTCTGTTGGGCGTCTTCACCTTCATCGCCTTGGTGTTGGCCGCGGTGGGCATCTATGGCGTGATGGCCTACAGTGTCAGCCAACGCACCATGGAATACGGCGTGCGCATCGCGCTCGGTGCCACCCCGGGTGGCATTCGTCGCTTGGTATTGCGGCGGGCCGGCCAGCTGCTCGTTGCGGGCTTCATCCTCGGCACGCTCGGCGCCATGGGCACGGGGCAGTTGCTCTCATCTCTCCTGTTTCAAGTCAGCCCGTTCGATCCCGTGCCCTATCTGGTGGCCATGGGTATATTTGCCGGCATCGCCTTGCTCGCCTGCTACCTCCCCGCCCGGCGCGCCACCAAGGTGAATCCCATCGAGGCTTTGCGCGCCGAATAAAACCTATAATCCCATGCTGCTCAATCTCCGCCAAGCGTTCCGCTCCCTGGTCAAAACACCGAGTTTTACCGGCATTGCCCTTTTGACTTTGGCCTTGGGCATCGGGGTCAACACCACGTCATTCAGTGTGCTGAACGCACTGCTCATGCACACGGTGCCCTATCCCGAGCCACATCGCTTGGTCCGGGTTTACCGCACTTCGCCGCAATCACAAAGCTGGCCGCACTCGGCGGCCAATTTCCTCGATCATCAGGCGCAAAACACGGTCTTCGAGCGCATGGCGGCCATCAACAGGACCAACTTCAACTTGTCCGAGCCCGGCCAGCCCGCCGAACGCCTGCCCGGTCAGGCCGTCACCGCTGATTTTTTCCCCTTGTTGGGCGTGCAACCCATCCTCGGCCGATACTTTGCGCCCAGCGAAGACCAGCCCGGGCACAATGGCGTGGTCGTGCTGAGTTACGACACTTGGCAGCAGCACTTCGGCGGAGCCACCGACATCCTCGACCGGCCCATCCGCGTCAATGGGGAGACCGTCACGGTCATCGGGGTCATGCCCGAGTCGTTTGTGGATGTTCAACTTTGGGGCACCGTGGCCATGTGGCAACCGATGGCCTTTACCGACGAGGTCCGGCAAAGTCGCGGCCGAAATTATCTCTCGGTCATCGCTCGCTTGAAACCGGAAGTTTCCCTCGAACAGGCGCAGGCGGCGATGAGCGGTCTGGCCGCCCAGCTCGCCCTCGCCCATCCGGACCACAATGCCCAAAATGGTCTGCGGCTGGTCGATCTCGGCACCAGCACCCAGGATGGAATCGGACGGGGCGTGACCTGGCTGGTCATGGGTCTCGCGGGTTTCGTGCTGCTGATCGCCTGCGCCAATCTGGCCAACCTGCAATTTGCCCGCAACGCCGCCCGTATTCGCGAACAAGCCATCCGGGCCGCCCTGGGTGCCTCGCAGGCGCAATTGATTGGGCAGGTGCTGATGGAAAGCATTCTGCTCTCGCTGGTGGGCGGGGCCATCGGCTTGATCATGGCGCTGTGGTCCAATGATCTCATCGGTCGCCACTTTGTCTGGGGTGATCATGTCGGGCTCAATATCCCGGTCGATCTGAGGGTGCTCGGTTTCACCCTGGTTGTCTCCGTCCTCACCGGCATTCTATTCGGGATCCTCCCGGCTTGGCTGGCTTCCCGCGCCAACGTGAATGATGCCCTCAAACAAGGCAGCCGCGGCTCCACCACCGGCCGGTCCCAACACCGGTTGCGCCATGCCCTGATCGTGATCGAGGTCGCCCTCGCGCTGACGCTGTTGGCCGGCGCGGGATTCTTTATCCGGGGACTTGATCGTTTTGCCCACAGGGAAGTTGGTTGGCGCACTGACGGGATTCTGACCGCGACCCTTAATTTGCGGGGCGAACAATACAAAGGCGACAGCGCCAGCACTGATTTCTACAACCGACTCCATGATCGGCTCGTCGCCCTGCCGGGAGTTGAGCAGGTGACCATGGCGTCCTCGTTGCCGGTTTGGGGCTACGACAGCAGCAGCACCATTGTGGCTGAGGGTCGGCCCGAACCCGCCCCTGGTCAGGCTCCACTGGCACAGTTGGCCATGGTGCGTCCGGGCTTTTTCAGCACGTTCGACATCCCTTTGCTGCAAGGTCGCGATTTCTCCCTGACCGACCTCAAGGACACTCCGGACGTTGTCATCGTCAATGAAACCATGGCCCAGGCCTTCTGGCCCGGGGAAAGCCCGTTGGGCAAACGCATTGGTGATCCGTCTCCCTTCATGTCCGACCCCGCCATCGTCGTGGGGGTCGTGCGCAGTGTTCGGTCCGCTTCGCTCAACACCCCCGACACCAATTTTCAGATGTATTTCCCCATCGCCCAGCATCCGATCAATTATGCGTCGATTGCCCTGCGCACCAATGTGGCTCCGGAAACGCTGGCCCAACCCCTCCGCATGGCCATTGCCGAACTGGATCCCGATCAGGCCGTATACCGGATCGACACCTTGAAGCACAAGATCACCCAGGGTCTTGCGTCTATTGGCGTCGCGGCCTGGGCGTTGCTTTGGTTCGCGCTGCTCGGTGTCCTGCTCGCGGCCATCGGCATTTATGGCGTGATCGCCAATTCCGTCGCCCAGCGCACCAATGAAATCGGCATCCGTCTCGCCCTGGGGTCGCAGGTGAGCGGCATTTTCAAGCTCATTCTGGGCAACGGCCTGCGCCTGGCCCTGTTGGGCGTAGCCTTTGGTCTGGTCGGCGCGTTTGGCCTGGCCCGCCTGTTGCGCGCCATTTCCCCCGAAATTTCCGGAGCCAATGTCGGCCTGACGGTCGGCGTCACGCTTTTCCTCCTGTTGATCGCCTCCGCCGCCTGCTACTTCCCCGCCCGGCGCGCCACCAAGGTCAATCCCATCGAGGCCCTGCGCGCCGAATAATCCTGCCTGATTTCATTTCTTCAAATCTTCGAGTTCCAATTTGCTTATGCTTTCTGATTTCCGCCTCGCCTTCCGTGCCCTGACCAAGTCTCCCGGGTTCACCATCACCGCCCTGCTCGTGCTCACCCTGGGCATCGGGCTCAACACCGCGATGTTCTCGTTCATCCACGCCATGGTGTTCAGTGCCCGACCCTTCCCTGAGGCCGGGAATGTGGTGCAACTTTATTCCCACGACCGGCTTCATCCCGAAGATTGGCAATCGTTCTCCTACGAATCCTTTCGCACCCTGCGGCAGCGTGATGACCTTTTTACCGGTGTGGTCGCGCAAAACATGACCATGGTCGGACTGGGCGAGGACCCGCTGACCCGTCGCGTGTTTTCCGCCTTTGTCAGTGCCAACTTTTTCGACGTGCTCGGCGTGCAACCACGACAGGGCCGGGGCTTCCTCCCCGCGGAGGAAACTCCCGGGGCCAACCAAAGGGTCATGATCGTCAGCTATCCCTACTGGGAAAAAACCGGTTTCGCCCCCGGGCTCATCGGATCCACTTTGCGCATCAACCAGCAGCCCTTCACGGTTATTGGCATCATGCCGGAAGGTTTCAGTGGGACGATGATGCTCATCGGCACCGAATTCTACTTCCCCCTCGGCGACTTCGATTCCCTGGTTAATGAAACCGGATCTGCTTCCGACCCCTCCATGCCCAATTTGATGCTGGTGGGCCGGCTGCGAGCCGGCATCACGCAAGCCTCTGCCAACTCCGCCTTGGACGCGCTCGCAGGGCACATGGAAAAGGAAGATCCGGTCAATCTCAAGAACCAGAGTTTTATGGTCGGCGATCTCCCGCGGTTGGGTGCTGCCAACTCTCCGGTCGACGAAGTAGAAAATACGGTGTTCGCTGTCGTGCTGTTGGGACTTGCCGGAGCGGTGTTGCTTTTGGTCTGCCTCAATCTCGCGGGGCTTTTGCTGGCCAAAAGCGACGCGCGTCGCAGGGAAATCGCCATCCGGCTTGCCTTGGGCAGTGGCCGCGGCCGGATTATCCGGCAATTGCTCGTTGAAGGTCTGGTGCTTTCCTTTGCCGGAGGTGTCCTTGGTTTTCTCGCGGCGCTGTGGGCCTCCGACTTGGTGTTGTCGCTCATTGCCACCATGCTGCCTGTGCCCATCTACTTTGCGGGCACCGGCACTTGGATCAGTTTGATTGCCACTGGCGGCTTCTGCATTCTGGCAACGGTGATGTTCGCGTTGGCACCGGCATTGCGTCTGTCGCACACCGATGTGTTGACCGATCTCAAACAACAGGTGGGCGAGGACAAGGCGGTAAAGCGCTGGCGGTGGTGGCCGCGTCATCCGTTGGTCATGGCCCAGATCGCCGTGTCCCTGGCTCTGCTCATCACCGCAGGTCTGTTTATCCGGATGGCACATATGGCCACTCATGTGGACTTCGGTTTCAACGCGGAGCCCACCCTGATCGCCGAACTCGATGCACACTTGGGCGGACTCGATAAAACCCAAAGATTGCAGGCCTATCAACGAATTGAAACCCAACTGGGTGGTTTGCCCGGCGTCGAGTCAGCCAGTCTCGCGACCGCCGCGCCCTATGGCGGCCGTCGTTTTGGCCGCAGTGTGCGCCGGGCCGGGCCTGAACCGGCCGCCGATGCCACTCCATCCACTGCCGCCGAGGGTCTGGATTTCCCGGCCTTGTGGAATGCCGTGGGCTCGGACT
>JAIPJW010000210.1 GCA_021734075.1 Cephaloticoccus sp. | reverse complement strand
GGATTGAAAAATCGCAGTCCGTCGCAGTGGTCGGACAAGGGATGGGCGGGAACCGGGCTCATGATAAATCGATGTCATGCAGGGTGCACACTGTTTCACGTTTGCCAACGCCGTGCCGGCGTTTTGTCTGCGGGGATGCGGATAACCGGTGGCCACGCTCGCGGAATTCCTTTGGTTGCTCCCAAGGGCAACACCGTGCGTCCTGCGACGGATGGCATGCGGCAAGCAGTTTTTTCCAGCATCGCCCCCCGGGTAGCTGGGGCTCGATTCCTCGATCTTTTCGCGGGCAGCGGCGCTTACGGACTCGAGGCCCTGAGTCGTGGTGCCGCCGGTGGGGTGTGGGTTGAAAAGAACCCCCGCGCGGTCGAATGTGTGCGTCGGAATCTGACCGCGGTAACCAAAAGTCTGGGGCGGGTATTTCCCGACACGATGGTGATGACGCACGATGCACTTACGGCAGCATGGCCGTTGTCCGGTTTGCCGGACCTCGTGTTTGTGGATCCACCCTATGAAATAATCAATGCAGTGGCGGCACCGCTCTTTGCGCGATTGACGGAATTGCTGGCAGCTCATCCCGATCCGCTGGTGGCCTTCGAGATGCCGGGGGGAATCACGCTAAATCCGACCGGCTGGACTTGTGCCAAGCGATTGGGCAAAGGCGCACACTCGCCGTCGGTGGGTTTGTTTCTGCGGTCGACTATATCGATCCCCGTTGGGCCTTGAGCAGGACCAGTGCAGCCATCACTGCAGTCTCCAAGCGCAACACGCGTGGGCCCAGATGGGCAAAGGTGAAACCGTTGTTGCGCAACATCTCCCGCTCCTTCGCCGACCAACCGCGTTCGGCGCCAAAGGCCACCACCGTGGGCAGTTTGTCGGCCAACTGGTAATCGGAAAACCGCGTGGGGGCTTCGTAGTTGTCCAGGGCGATGCGATTGCCCCCGGCGGGCAACAGATCGATCGCCTCGGGCAAGGGTTGACCATGGCTGACAATGGGAACTTGCGTGCAAAACGCCTGGGCCGCTCCCGCAGTTACGTGGCGGCGCCATTCCAAGGAATGCCACAGATTACTGTCCGCGTAGGAGGGTTCACCTTTTTCAGTGCGCACGAAATGCAGGGCGGCCACCCCAAGGGTGGTTGTTTCCTGCAATATTTTCCGGGCGGTTTGGGGTCGGGGCAGGCCGATCAATAAAGCAATGGGATCGACCGGCGGCGGTTCTTCGGTCCCGCTGAAGGTGAAGCTGAGGTGATCGGGACCGAGTTCCAACAAGGTGCCTTTCCCCTTGGGACCGTTGATAATCCCGGCGTCAAAGGAATCCCCGGGGCGGCGGTGCAGGACCGAAAGCAGGTGCATCGCCCTATGATCAGTCAAAGGCAAGGGGTGGTCGATTTCCTGACGATTGAACAGGACAAGATTCAAGTGAGGCCAGATTGTGGATTGCAGCAGGGTGGTCGCGTCGTAAACTGGCACCTGTGAACACAAATGCGCAAACGGTTTCGGCGGTCGGCGGGTTCAAACGGGCTGGAGTCAAGGAGACCACTGTGTTGCTCGCCATAGCATGGTTGATTCCATTCTTGGTGCATGTCCTGCCCTGGGGTGGGACGAGACCGCTGGGGGCATATTTGTTGCCGATGTTTTGGATGGCATTTGTCGCGGTGTATCTGCACGGGTTGCGCTTGGGCCTGCTGGTGGGACTTTTTTCGCCCATGCTCAACCTTTTGATCACCGGCCTGCCTGCCTTGGGCTGGCTCTCGATGATGGGTTTGGAACTGATCGTGTTTATCTTTTTTGTTTGGTGGACAATCCGTCGGACCCCGCGTTTTTGGTTGATTGCGCCCTTTGGCTACTTGGTGGCAAAAATCCTTTCAACCCTGGGGCTGGCCTTGATGGGTAAATATGTCGATTTCGGGACTTCGTCATCAATGATCATCGAGTCATTGCGCAACGGATTGCCGGGGCTGGGTGTTTTGGCCGTTATCAATCTGGCGATGGTCCTGCTCTATCCCAAATTCTCAGAGGGGAAACGGCATGACGCCTCTGGCTTTTGAGGAAATTGCACAACGACTGCGGCAGTGGTCGTTTCCGGCTGATCTTGACGGGGTGGTGGGGATTGCGACGGGAGGCGTAGTCCCGGCTGTTCTCGTGGCGCAGCAACTGGGGCTGGGCCTTAAGGTGATAGCGCTCAATTACCGTGATGAAAACAACGCGCCACGGTTCACCGCACCAAAACTGCTTTCACCCCCGCCCAACCTAGGCCACTGGCGGCGGATATTGCTGGTCGACGACGTCTATGTCTCGGGGGCAAGCTGGCGGGCGGCCAGGGCAAATTTGCCTCTGGCGGCGGAGGTATTGCCTTTTGTGCTCAAAGGCAAAGAGGACTTTGCGCTCTTTCGTGATCTTGACGGCTGCGTGCAATGGCCGTGGCGCGTTTATTGAATGGAGCGGGTGGACGGAATCGAACCGACGAGACCACTTTGGAAGAGTGGAGTTTTACCACTAAACTACACCCGCTGACGTTTGGGCAGCTTCACGCCATAGGCGATGTGGTCAAGCCTGTGTTGCAGGGCGCGGGAAGGACCAACCAGGGGATTTCTTGCTGAATTTTTACAAAATCCCACATGAAATGAGGTTGCCGCCGCACCATCCGCTCGTTTGCCTACCGCCATGGCTATTATTTCTTCCGCGTCTTCAGCCTCTGCCGCGAATAAAGGTGCAAAACAGAAAGGGCGCAGCGGCGTGCAGGCGGCCCAGGCCATGGCCAAACAGAAGTCACTCGAGAAGAAAGCCAAGAAATACAAGCTGCCCATGGGTGAGCTGGCTATTTTCACCCAGCAGTTGGCTTCATTGCTGGTGGCGGGTCTCCCGCTGGTGCAGTGTCTGGAAGCATTGCAGGATCAGACCGAGGACCAGGTGTTCCAGATTGTCATACGCGATGTGCGTTTGGATATTTCGACCGGTAATTCCTTCTCCACCGCTGTAAAAAAATTCCCAAAATCGTTCAACACGTTGTTTATTTCGATGGTGGAGGCCGGTGAAGCGAGCGGTGGTCTGGCTGAAATTCTTGGCAAAGTGGCGGGTTACTTTGAATCCACGGTCAAGCTGAACAAAAAGGTGAAATCGGCGATGACCTACCCGATCGCGGTCATTGGTTTGGCCGTGGCGTTGGTCAATGTTCTCTTGATTTTTGTGATTCCGGTTTTTGCGGCCATGTTTGCGGACTTTGGTGCCAAATTACCGGCCCCGACCCAGTTCCTCATCGATCTCAGTGATTTTCTAAAACACAATTTCCACTACCTCATTGCCGGGGGTTACGGCGTGTTCTGGTTGGTCAAAAAATATATCTCGACCCCCAAAGGGCGGAGCGCCAAGGACCACTTTCTGGTCAAGGCGCCGATTTTCGGCAACTTGGTCCACAAGATTGCCCTGTCTCGGTTTTGCCGCACCTACGCCACGTTGATCCGTTCAGGCGTGCCCATTTTGCGCACGCTGGAAATTGTAGCATCAGCAAGTAATACCGTGCAGGTCGAGGACGCATGTGACGACATTGCCCGTCACGTCAGCCAGGGCGGCCAAGTTTCCGACGTGCTGGCGGCCAATCCCTTTTTCCCCCCGATGATGAAGCACATGGTCAAGGCCGGTGAATCCACGGGTAATGTGGACGGAATGATGACCAAAGTTGCGGACTTTTATGATGTGGAGGCCGAGGCAACCGTGGCCTCGCTGACGTCATTGATTGAACCTCTCCTGATCGTATTTCTGGGTGTGGTGGTCGGCGGTATCGTGATGGCGATGTTCCTGCCTATCTTCCAACTCGGTGCAGTCGCTGGCGGCCTGCAATAGAGTTCCTTATTCGCCCCGTTGACATAGTCCAACTGGTCGGAAAGGTTTTGATCCCATGGCCTCCGTTCTCATCGTTGATGACTTGCTCTCGATTCACGAGATGCTGGAGGCCGTGATCCAACCCACCGGGTTTCAAACGGCCTTTGCCACGGACGGAGAGAAAGCGCTGGTCCGCTACAAACAGGACAAATACGATTTGGTGCTGGCGGACATCGACATGAAGCCGATGGACGGCATCACCCTGCTCAAACAGCTGAAGATTTATGATCCGAGCGTGGTGGTCGTGATCATGACCGCCTATGCCAGCACCGAAAGTGCAATTCAGGCCCTTAAATTTGGCGCGTTTGATTACCTGCAAAAGCCTTTCCGGGTGACTGAGCTCATCGAAACTTTAAAGCGCGGGATAGAGTTCAAGAAGTTTCAAACGGAGAGTGCTTTGGCGGGACTGGCGCCCGGAGGGCACACCAATGATATCGAACAGCGGATCATCGGGCAAAGTCCGGCCATCACCAAGCTCATCCAGCAGGTCAAGAAACTCGCCACCGTGCGGTCACCCGTCTGGTTGCAAGGAGAAAACGGCACCGGAAAAACCGCCGTGACCGAAGTCCTGCACGAAGCCTTGGGCGAGGATGCCGGACAACTGGTTCGCATTGACTGTGCACTAAGTTCGGAAGCCAATTTTCGCGAAGGCCTGCTGGGTCAGAACGGGACGGGCGGCACTTGGGTCGAACAGGCCAAGGGAGGCACCCTTTATCTCCAGCACTTGGAATGTCTGCCCAAGGAAGTGCAGGAAGCCCTTGTCAGTGTCCTGCGTAACACGGCCCAAGGTTTCCGGCTTATTTGCACGAGTGCGGTCGACCTTGAGCTCATGGTGGACGAAGGAACCTTTCATGACGAACTGTTTTATCGGGTGGCATCATTTCCGGTTTTGATTCCCCCGCTGCGGGAGCGTCGGGACGACATCCCGATGCTCGTGAAGCATTATTCGGCCCAAGTCGCCAACCCTCATTTTGATGCCAAATTGGCGGAATTCACCGAAGATGCCATTGAATTGCTCTCGTCCTATCATTGGCCGGGTAATTTGACCGAGCTTTATCAGGTGGTGTCCAAGGTTGTTTCGGCATCCGAGACCCGGGTGATCACTTCAAAACAACTGCCCTTGCGCCTGCAGGAAATGAACACTTGGCCAAGCTTGAGTGATTACCTGTCCGGGCAGGAAAAGCAGTATGTCGACATGGTGTTGCGCGCCTGCAATGGGGACAAGGTGGAGGCCGCAAAGGTGCTGGGG
>JAIPJW010000209.1 GCA_021734075.1 Cephaloticoccus sp. | reverse complement strand
GGCAAGCACACCATTCTGGGCGTCTTCTCCAATATCCAGGCCAAGCGGTTTCCGGTCACCCACCCCTTCATGGTCTGGTTTCTCACCCTGACCGACTGCGCCACCGGCAAGCACGAAATCCGCATTTCCATGGGTCGCGACCCCACCAACATGCAACCCCTGCTCAAACGCGGGTTTGAATCCCCCCACCCGCTCCAACGCATCAATCTCATCAATGAGATCCGCAACCTGACCTTTCCGGAGGCCGGGGAATACACCATCCTGATCGAAGTTGACGATGATCTGATCCTCGCAACCAGTATGAACGTTCTCGGTTGATCAGCCGAACCTCCCACTAACAACCACCCTTTGACCATGGCATCTGAACCCAATTTTGAACTGATCGGCGTGGGCAACCCCATCATGGATTTGCTCGCCCACGTGGATGATAATTTCCTGCAAAAACATGTCGCAGGGGAAAAAGGCGGCATGGTGCTGGTCGATGACGAGGACATCGCCGATCTCATCCATAAATTGGGCGGGGATTTTGCCATGATGCCCGGCGGCTCCGCAGCCAACGCCACCCTGGGCGCCGCCCGTTTGGGACTGCGCACCACCTATCTGGGCAAGCTCGGCGGTGATATCACGGCCAAGCATTACCTCAGCAATTTCCGGGAAGCCGGGGGGAATGGCTCCCGCTTCAAGCACGCCACCATGCCCAATGGCCGATGCCTCTCCCTCGTCACCCCCGACGGGCAACGGACCATGCGCACCCACCTCGGGGCCGCCATGATGCTGGACCCCGCGGAGATCAGCGCCGACGATTTCAGGCACACCCGGCACGCCCACATCGAGGGCTACCTGTTGTTCAATCAGGCTTTGGCCGACAAGGTGATGACCTCGGCCCGGGCCGCCGGCTGCACCCTGAGCATCGATCTTGCCTCCTTCGAAGTCGTCAACGTGGCCCGGGACTGGATTTTTGCCCAATTGCGTGAAGGCGTGGATATCGTTTTTGCCAACGAGGACGAAGCCGGTGCGCTGTTTCAACGCCTGGGTGACTACGAAGCCCAAGCCCGGGAACTGGCCGGCTTTGGCGGCATTGCAGCCGTGAAGCTGGGGGCCGAGGGAGCTTGGATTGCCCAAGGCAAGGATCTCCACCGCATTGCCCCGGTTCTCGCCAAAAATGTCGTCGATACCACCGGCGCCGGGGATGCCTGGGCCGCAGGGTTTCTATACGGCCATTTGCGTGGGGCCACGGTGCCCGCGGCCGGCGCCATTGGCTCGATTCTGGGGTCTGAAACCGTGCAACACCTCGGTGCCGCCATCCCTGAGATGCACTGGCCGCGGATCAACGCGCTCGCCGATAAATTGCTAATCAAGTAATCACCACCGCCGTCATGTCCGCGCCCGATAAGCGCCAGGTTTGCTACGGCCACCGGTATTACAGCCCAAGTCTGGGCCGCTTCATCAACCGCGACCCCATCGAGGAACAGGGCGGGGTAAACCTCTACTCCTTCGTTGGCAACAATCCGGTCAATGGGTATGACTATCTTGGGATGGTAAACGACACTCGCTCTACCGCTGTGCTCAGAGGCGACGATGACTGGGATCTGGGGGCGAACTCCAAGCCTAAGATTTACAATCCATACCATGATCTAACCAACACTATCGGTGGACTAAGCGGAGCGATGGATCAGGCCCACGATATCTTTAACGAACATCAGTTATCTATGGGCAAAGGTCCGAATGAAACATTGGGGGATTTTCTGCGCAAGATCCCGCTTGTCGGCGGCCTAGTTGGTGCCGTCGGAGATGTCGTTTCAGGTGCTCTCACATCTGTAGTAGGAGCGACAGGTTTGAGTCCTGCTGGAACCCTCCAAAATGGTGTTGGTCAAATTGCCCATGGCATAGCTGGCTCGGCGAATATCATGGCCAGAGATGTGGCGGCCACAGTCGCGGGTGTTGCAGGCACGATTTATACGACTGCAATCGATGTGGTTGAGGTAGTTACATTCGGAAGAGCTGACACAGGCGTTAATAGACCAACTAACTTTCTTGGTGCCATTACGACTCTTATTCATGATGCTGTAGTTCCCGACTATGGACTCTACGGCGGTGCAAATTGGGGCCTGAATCAAAGACACCCAACAAAATCGTCACCGCTGAATTGGGTAGATGCCAACTCTGCGTGGCACGATGGACCGCCAGAAAATGGTGGAGGTAATGATTGGGGATGGGTCGCACGGAATTGGCGCCCAGCCCCATCTGGCGAAACAGCTCCTGGATTGGTTGGGATCGCCTATGTATTACTTGGGACAATCCCGTTTATCTCTAATGATATTATCAACGGAGATGGAAAACCATGAAGCATCTAATTTCTTTGATTCTGGCACTGATTGCACTCGGGATGGATTCAGGCTGTGCAGCCACACGCATCAGCAAGGCTTATGTAGTTATCACGGAACGGTATCCCATGATATCTACCGAGTTTGTTCAGTCATTAATTGCAAAGGCTACAGGAGAACAAGGATTTACCACTGATGAACGATTTGCAAGTGAACGCAATTTGACACTGAGAAAGGTGGTTGCCCATAACGGAGGCCGGTTTGAAATATGGCTAGGCATAGTGCGTAACTCAGATGAAGTTCGGATATGGATTAGTTATGATCCACAATTGGCGCGAAGTTTAGAAATCTCGCAACTCATGCAATTTGTCGCGAATGAATTGGAAAAATGGGGCGCAGTCGGTGTTCCAATCGAAACATCTTCGACGCCATTCGTTTGACGCAAGGTCCGAGGAGAATAAGCTAGGATTTGGGTCCAGTGAAGTAATTTGTGATACGCCGGGAGTAAACTAGAGTGTGCATCGTGCGGTCAATAGTCGTGGTGTTCAGTAACCGACCTTTTCCTAACAGGCGGCTGCTGATAGTTAGCCAGGGCACAGCTTGTGAATCAAACTGAAGGGAGGATCGGGTCCCCAGTGCAAAAGACCAGTTGGTGATCGTGCGTTGTCTCTTGAGTGGTTTGAGAACTGAATTTTCAGCTTACACCATTGCCGATGTATATCATTATACCAAGGATCAATATAGTCCTTCAACCAGAATTTCCCGATTGGCATATTATGGTAGACAGGACCTGAGTGCGCTCTAAATCTGGCCGAGCAAAGCTTCATTATATGGTATCCCTGTCCATGGGATGCCGCCAACGAATCCAACCATGAAATCCATCCCCAGATCACTCCTGGCCCGTCCTCAGTCCAGTGCCTTGCATCGAAGCATGTGTCATCTGGACCGGGACAATGAGTCCTCATTGGGATCGTTGGTTGCAAGAACCACGCCGCCAGTTGCGGCCAACCTGGAGGAGGACCACGCGACCCAGCACGGTCAATAAAACCATTACAAAATAAAAAACCCGACACAGCGCTAACTGTGACGGGTTTTAACTCGGGGATACCGAATTACTCTTGTTGAAGGAGTGGCGGTAGTCTCCTCGGTTTCAGGGCCGAGTCAAGTCCGACCGACTGTGCATTAGATGCAGGCTGGCCGAGCCAATCGCCGCCCAAACCAAGGGTTCCCGAGGACTGATTTCCCGCACGCAGCTGTGCGGCCCGAATCCAACCCGACGAACCCCATGAGTAAGCCCAACTCAAAAGACCCTGCCTCCACTCAGGCCAACGCCTCTTTGGCACCAATTCCGGAGGAAACCGTGCAACTCATCCTGCGCCGGGTGGTGCAAATCGCCGAGCAGAACCTGGCAGAAGCTGACGCCGCTCGATCACTGCTCCACCGCTGGCAACTCAACAATCATACCTTGTTGGGCGCCCATCAGGTTGGCTACAGCACAGGGAGACTGGCAAAGATTATCAACGATACGGAGGTCAGGACCCAGTTGGTTCAGTTGGGCCTGCTGTCCGCCAAAGGGGCCGAACGGTTTACCGGTTGCATGCTCTTTCCCATCCACGACCTCAATGGGGCACTGGTTGACCTTTGGGCGATTCCACCCTCGGCCGCACTGGGCAATGCTCGTTTTCTCCTCGGCCGGCCGGCCGCCTTTTGGAACATCGCCTCGGCCAAACGCGCATCATTGCAATACATCACCCCGAGCCCGATCGATGCCCTGGGCCTTATGCGGGCGGGCATTGGCAATGTGATGGCGATTCATCCTGGCAAGGGTAAACCCGAGATACAGGGCCTGCATACCCTCGGCGTCCAGCGACTGGTCATCGTGCTCGGTGACACGGCGGAATCCCAGGCTGTTTCCAGTCAACTCCGCGTCCAGCTTGAGCCCTTCAAACCGGAGATCATCATGTTGCCGCACTGCGCGGGAGTTGGCTACTACCTGGTCCGGCACAGTGAAAAGGCCCTGGCGGGGGCCATCGTTGCCGCGACGCACCACGTTCCCGCCGTCAGCGTGCCAAACATGCAACCGTTGCCGGATGGCTTCGTTCTGCCCATCGGCAACCTGCGCTATACGGTAAATGGACTGGAGAAGTCGAAACGGCAACTGAAGGCGTATGTCCGGGTCGAGCGGGGTGAAAAAGTGTGGGCCGATAGTTTCGACTTGAACCAAGCCCGGGCCCGGAAGGATTTCACCAGGGAATTGACCCGAGTTTTTGCAGAGTCGGTGGACCGACTCGAAGCGGATCTGGCAAGAGTCACCGAAACCTGTGAGATCCGCCTGGCCCAGCCTGATCTCGTGCTCCCGGACTCGGTGGTGGATCCGGTGGCGGAGGGGGACCGCCGTGAAGCCGAAATCTTCGGCCAAGACCCTCATCTGGTCGAGCGCATCATCGAGGATTTTAAGTCGTTGGGGACCGTGGGCGAGGAGTTCAACGTGCTCCTGAGCTATCTGGTGATGACCTCACGCAAAATGGAGGTGCCACTGGCGGTGGCCTTCATCTCCAGTTTTGGGGCCGGAAAAAACAACGTCGCGGACAAGGCTCGTGATCTGTGTCCGCCGGAGGATCGCTTTTATGCCAGCTACCTTTCGGGCAAGGCCCTATACCACATGGCCCCGGATGCACTGCACCACAAGTTCATGGTCTGCGAGGAAATGGCCGGGATGTCCCAGGCGATGCAGGCCATCCGCATGCTGCTTAGTTCCGGTGGGCTGACTTCGCGGACGGCTTCACGGGATCCGGCCAGTGGCCGTCTGCAAACCGAGACCAAACGGGT
>JAIPJW010000022.1 GCA_021734075.1 Cephaloticoccus sp. | reverse complement strand
CGGACCGCCGCATCAGCTTATCCCCGACCTGCTGGCCCATTTCCAATGGCGATACGAATCGGCTGATCTTTCCCGGATTTGGCGCATCATTGCGATTGGTGCGGGTCATCACCGCCTGGCTTGGATTCATCCCTTTCGAGACGGCAACGGCCGAGTCGGGAGACTCTTTTCAGACGCCGTGATACGGCAACTCGGCATCGACGGCGGCGGCCTCTGGTCCTTGTCGCGCGGGTTTGCGCATCATCGTGCCGAATACTATCAGCAACTGGCCAATGCCGACCAGGAGCGGAGCAGTTCGAATCCTGCTGATGGCCGTGGTCACCTGAGTGAGCGCGCGCTATGGCATTTCTGCCAGTTCACGCTGCGGGTTATGGTGGATCAAATCGCATTCATGGAACGGGTGCTGGATCTCGACCAGTTGGAGCGGCGCATTGAGCACTACGTCCGTGTGGTGGATCCACAAGTGGGGCCGTCTGCGGATCGCGTTTTCCTGCTCCTGCGCGAGGCATTGTTCCGCGGCGAATTTCCGCGTGGTGAAGCTGCGCGGATTGTGGGGATGGGCGATCGCACTGGCCGGTCCGCTCTTACCTTGGCGATCAAGGCAGGATTGCTGGTATCTGATTCGCCCAAGGCACCGGTGCGGCTTGGACTCCCTGCCAAGGTGCACGATACCTACTTTCCTCAGCTTTTCCCTTCGAACCAAATCACCGCTGGCGTTGGATGATGGGCGGGAAGGGTCCTTTGGGTTCCGGAGATACCTCAGTGCTCTCACATAAACGGATTGCGGCGACATCCATGGTGAATCCCGGGTTCATGCCATATGAAAATGAAAGCGTGTTACGTCACCGCGGCGATGACCTTATGATTGCCATGAGTCCATTTTGGAGACTCTGGCTCAGGTTTGGCCAAGTGCTCGCAATCACTTCCATATCGCTAACCCAAGCTTCCAGTTGGTCCGTGGAGGTGGCATGATTTGTTGGAGATGCGTCTCCCGCTGCGTCGGGCGAAGGCTGACTTTCGCAACCTTCAGCATTCAAAACTGAATGCAAAATCAGTCTGAGCAGTTCGAGTCTCTTCGCCCGCTCCATTTCATAGTAAACCCCGGTAATCCAAAAAGTTACCGGGGTTTTTCTTTCTAGTTTTCAGTATTAGTGAGAACAAATATGGCTCGAATTGAGAACAGATACGCCGATAACCTTCAACATGCCGTTGAGCAGCACAGACTCACCACCAATTCTGACGGAATTACATCGCAGGATTTTCAGTGGTTTCTGGCAACGACTGCTAGCGCTCGCTTTGGACAATCTAGTGCATTCAGCCACAGCCCCGAAGAGTGGCGGAAAATGCTGGGCGAGACATCTGTTAGACAAGAATCCCGCTCAAAGTAATCTGTCCTTTTTCGGTGTTGGTTCGATGAACGCGAAGTTTGATCACCTGAAATAGTTTTGGGGCCTCCCATGGTTTGTCGTCGTGACGGTGTCTCCAAAGAAACACTTGTTCTCCGTCGGACACACTCACCGTGGATTGAGTATAATTTACCTTTTCCCATTCCTTTTCTTCGGTTCTGACTGCGATCACAGTGCCTTCTAGGTGAAGGCCTCCACTAAGCTGCGAAGGCTGCGTTTTTTGGTATGCCGGCGAGGCCGGCGAATCTTCTGTTTTCATATTCTAATATGGTTGCTTGATGCTGGCTGATATTGACCACACCAGGGTCGGCCAGCTGACGGCCTAGGTGCAGTGATTCATGAGCTCGAGTTAACAAGAGCTCATTGAAAGAAATTCGGAGCTTAACGACTCTAACTCGCCGTTCTCCTATGCTGTTTGTGGTCACTAGAAGTGCCTTCTTTGCGTCCCAACCGGACCGCGTGATCAAATCCACTTTTAGCAGACAACTGCGAGGCTCCTGCTGTTTCTATGCCCTGAGGCGCTTTTTTATGCCCGGATTGGGCGTGAATTCCACGACCAGTCAAAATCTGCGGTAAGTAAGCCAATCGCTGCGCAGTATCAGTCCACCAGCCGTGAGATATTATGGGGTCCAGGCGCTAGTGTCGCCCAATCCAACCCTCAATCCCCCTCGCCATGTCCTCCGAATCAATTTCGAAATCGACACCTGAAATTCCCTCGAAGTGGTCCTGGCATTTCCGGACCCTGCAGGCCCTGCGCCAGCGACTGGCCGGGGAATGGACCGAACATAAACAGGATTCGGTTATGCCGGAATATCAGGATCACAAAGGATTTGCCGGAACGGCCAGTGAACTCACGGAGCATGAAATTTTGGCTGCGGAACTGGCCTTGGAGAAAAACATGCTGATTGAGGTGGATGCGGCCCTGCACCGGCTGCAATTGGGCAAGTATGGGATCTGCGAGCGCACCGGCATGCCCATTCCGGCCGAAAGGCTGCGAGCTCTGCCTTGGACGCGCTTTACCCGAGAGGCTGCGGCACAACTGGAGTTGGAAGGGAAAAAACCGTAGTCAAGTGGGAGGGTTGCCTCGTTTCCAGTGGGGGGCATGCGCCCGCGCTTGCGCTGGTTGCTGAACCCGGCTGTTTTCTGGGCAGCATATGAATCAATGCAATGTTGGCATCATCGGCTATGGCTGGGCGGCTACCGCCCACATTGCCGCGATCAATGGCGGCACCGGGGGACAGGTGACCGCGGTGTGCTCCTCCCGGGCTCTGTCAGCTGCAGAGCTTTCTGCGCGCCATGGGTCCGCGATCAAAATCCATACGACGCTGGAAGACCTGCTGGCCGACCCGTCAATTGAGATGGTGGCAATTACCAGCTACCCGTGGTTGCACGCGGCCCATGCGATCGCGGCGGCACGGGCCGGCAAGCATATCATTCTGGAAAAACCCATGGTGCTGGAACTGGCTGAGCTGCGCCAGGTGGAAGCCGCGGTCAAAGCCGCCGGGGTCAGGTTCTGCATTTGTTTTGAGTGCCGTTGGTCCAGCCAGTTTCTGGGCATCAGGGCCATGCTGGACCAGGGAAAGATCGGTCGGGTGCACTACGGTGAAGTGGATTACTACCATGGTTCCGGTCCCTGGTATGGGCAATATCGTTGGAATGTGACCCGGCGTGGTGGTGGCTCGAGTCTGCTGTCGGCCGGCTGCCATGCCCTGGATGCCCTGCTGCTCTGCATGGGCGGGGAAGTGGAGGAAGTCATGAGCTATGCCACCCAATCGACCAATCCGATATTTCAGAAATACGACTATCCGACCACCAGTGTCACGTTGCTAAAATTTCGGGACGGTCGGGTGGGAAAGTGTGCCTCGGTGATCGACTGCCTGCAGCCCTATTACTTTCATACGCACTTGGTGGGCAGCGAGGGCAGCATCCTTGACCAGAAATTTACGATCAACACGCCGGATTATGACCGCAAACTCTGGACCGAATCGGACATGAAACCCATCGATTCGGGGGATGTGGCTGATCATCCCTACCGGTCCCAGTTCGATGCGTTTTTCGCCGCCTTGGCGGCCGGGCGGGAAATGCCCTTGAGCGGCCTGGCCGAGGCGATGGCGACCCACGAGGTGATATTTGCCGCCGACCGGTCACTGACCGAGAAACGTCCTGTCCAACTGACTGAAATTCGCTAGAAACGACTCATGTTCGCCGCTGAATTTTTTACCCTGCCGACTTCGCTCGCGCAATTTGCCCCGCAATTTTCGGCGGATACCCGGCCATGGGAATGGCTCAAGCGGATCGGGCCTGCGCTCGTCGCGTATCAGTTCGAGTCTGGACTGTCAGCGGTGCCACCCGGGGTGCATATTGAGGGTTCGGTCTATTTGCACCCGACGGTAAAATTACCCGCATATGCGACCATCATCGGTCCCGCGTGGATCGGCGCACGCACGGAAATCCGGCCCGGGGCCTATATCCGGGGCAATGTGATCGTCGGAGAGGACTGTGTCCTGGGCAACGCCTGTGAATTCAAGAATTGCCTGCTGCTGGACCGGGTGCAGGTGCCACATTTCAGTTACGTCGGCGACTCGATTCTGGGCAACGACGCCCACTTGGGAGCCGGAGTGGTGTGCTCCAATCTCCGACTCGACCAAGCTGAGATTGTGCTGCAGCTGAATGACCAGAACCATGCCACCGGTCTGCGCAAAATGGGGGCGATTGTCGGGGATAAGGCGGAAGTGGGCTGCAATGCCGTGTTGATGCCCGGCACCTTGCTCGGGCGACGGGCTTTGGTGATGCCGCTGACATCGTTTGGCGGATATCTGGCGGAGGGCACGATTGCGCGTGACCGGCCCAGCATCAGCCGGGTGGCTCGTCGGGATTGACGCGGTTGGGACTGCTTCGTGATAGTGACTGCAACCATGAGAACCCTCACCGGCATTCAGCCTTCCGGCACCCTGCATATTGGCAATTATTTTGGGGCCATGCTGCCCGCGATCCAGGCGCAGAATCGCGGTGAGTGCTTTTATTTTATTGCGGACTACCACTCGATGACGTCGTTGACCGACCCGGCGGAACGTCGGAAAAACAGTCGCAGTGTCGCCCTCGACTGGCTGGCCTGCGGGCTTGATCCCAAGCACAGCGTGTTCTGGAAGCAGAGTGATGTGCCCGAGGTCTGCGAACTGACTTGGATTCTGGGCACGCTGACGCCGATGGGATTGTTGGAGCGGGCGCACAGCTACAAGGACAAGACGGCCAAGGGTATTCCGGCCAATTTCGGACTCTTTGCGTATCCGGTGCTGATGGCGGCGGATATATTGCTCTACGACTCCGAGCGCGTGCCCGTGGGCAAGGACCAAAAACAGCACGTTGAGATGACGCGGGATATTGCGATCAAGTTCAACCAAGCCTACGGCGAAACCTTTGTCGTGCCGGAGTCGGAGATCCGCGAGGGTGTGGCCACGGTGCCCGGTCTGGACGGCCAGAAAATGAGCAAGAGTTATGGCAATACGATAGATATTTTTGGTGAGGAAAAATCCACGCGCAAAAAGATCATGGGTATCGTGATGGACAGCCGCACGCCCGCGGAACCCAAGCCGGATGCCGAGAAAAATGTGGCAGTGCAACTCCTGCACCTCGTGGCGCCGGCCGAGGTGGCGGCGGACTACGAAGCGCGCCTCCGTGCCGGTGGACTCGGTTACGGCGACCTGAAGAAGGCGCTGTTTGAGCACTATTGGAATTATTTTGCGCTTTACCGCGCGAAACGCACCGAACTGGCGGCCAATGCCGACTACGTGGACCAAGTTCTGGCGGATGGGGCCAGGCGGGCCCGGGATGTTGCCGCGGATGTGGTGCAGCGCGCCCGTCAAGCCTGCGGCCTGACCTGAACGGGTTTGCGGTTCTGGCTGATCGGGTGGCCTTGCTTCGCAGCGCGCCATGGTCAGACTTCCGGGCATGCATTTGGAAGCCATGCGCCGCAACTTCGCCGCCCGGTCACTTGATCTGACCGATTTGAAGCCTGATCCTTTTGCGCAGTTCGACCACTGGATGCGCGAAGCCATCGAGACCGAGGTGCTCGAGCCCAATGCCATGGCTCTGGCCACGGCCAATGCCACGGGGCATCCCAATTTACGCACGGTGCTGCTCAAGGCTTTTGATGAACGTGGATTGGTTTTCTACACCAATTATGAAAGCGCCAAAGCGCGGGACATCGCCGTCAATCCCCACGTCGCTTTGCTGTTGACCTGGCTGCCGTTGGAGCGGCAAGTCGTCATCACGGGGGAGGCCGCAAAAATTTCCACCGCCGAATCGCTCAAGTATTTTATCTCGCGCCCGCATGACAGCCAGATCGGCGCCTGGGCCTCACGCCAGAGCGAGGTCATCACCACGCGTTCGGTCCTCGAGACCAAATTTGCCGAGATGAAGGCGAAGTTTATGCGGGGTGAGGTGCCCCTGCCGGACCATTGGGGAGGCTATCGCGTGGTGCCGGCGACGTTTGAATTCTGGCAGGGCCGGCCCAACCGGATGCATGATCGCTTTCGTTACCGACGAGACATCAACGACGGCTGGGACATTGTGCGACTGATGCCCTGATTGAACGGATCAGATCTTGCCGCCCACGCCCCGGGCAGAAGCAAGGCCATCGGGTAAGTGCAGATGGTTTTACCCGACGGCCGAACAATTTGCGATCGTGTCCCGGTTCAAGAACCGGCAACGAACTCGATCGGCAGAATGACCCGTTGACTGACGGGCTGACCGTCCTTCACTGCCGGCTTGAACTTCCATTGGGCAACGGCCGGGATAACACTGCGGGCCAATTCCCGGTCATAGAACGCATCCATCTCGATGTTGCTGGCCCGGCCGGCTTCATCAATTGTCATGCAGACGCGAATGGTTTCCCCCAGATATTTGCGGGGCAAATCCGAAGGAGTGACGGCTTTGACGGGTTGGGCAACTTTGGTGATGGGCTGCGCCTGTTGGCTGCCACCGGCGAAGGCTGAAGTTGAAATAACGGCGCTCGCGAGCGTGGCACTGACTAACAATTTGAACTTATGCATGATCTTGATTCCGAAGACTCGGAATAATGAGGGTTGGAGTTTGAGTTTCTCGCCTCGTGTTGTGCCAAGGTCATTTTCAATAACCCGGAAAGCAGACCAAAGTTACAAAAAAATGATTCCGCTGGTCGGCTCATGGGTGCGGGACACGTGCTGCACCGCAACGTTTACGATTGCCGCTGGAGCGCGAAATCAAATCACCAGGTGAACGGGCAGGGTCAGCTCGGTGATGCGCTCAAAGATCCTCGAACTGGCCACTTGGTAACGTTCCTTGCCCGCGCTGGGATCGTCATAGACCGACGGGCGAATTGGTTCACCAAACACGATGCTAACCGGCGTCCCGAGCCGCAGGGGCTGGCCCTTGCCATAAGCGCGAAAAGACCCGAAAATCCTCACCGGCACCACCGGCACTTGGGCGCGACACGCAATCAGGCCGACGCCGGCCTTGGGCGTTTGCAAGTGACCGTCGGCGGTGCGCGTGCCTTCCGGGAACAGGATCAGGCCCTTGTCATCCTTGAGTGCCTTCAAGACGCGTTTGATGGCACTGACATCCTGCCCGCCGTCGCGATCGACCGGAATGGTGCCAACCTCGTTGAGCCACCAGGAGGAAAATCCGCCTTTCCAAAGGGTCTTGCGGGCGAAATAGGCGATTTGGCGAGGCACTTGGCTGCCGATGAACGGAGGATCCAGAAAACTGGCGTGATTGGCCGCAATGAGAAAGGAGCCCTTGGCGGGCAGGTTTTCCAGCCCGGAGACTTCGCCCCGGAAAAACACGCTGTAAATCATGTAGGCAAGATAATGGAAAAACCCGTAAACGAGCTGCATGTCTGCCTGGCGTAGGGCTTGACTCATACCGGTGATAGTTTGGTTGCGATGGTGGCCGCCATGGCAGCCACCACTTGTTCCAAGGATTGATGGGTGCTGTCGATATCAATTGCACCGGCCGAACTCTTGAGGGGCGAAGTTTTGCGCGAGGAGTCCAGCCGGTCGCGCTCCGCAATGGAATCCTGCCGGCCTTCGGCGGCGCGGCGCTTGGCGCGTTCGACGGGGTCGGCATGCAGGAAAAAACGAAAATCGGCGGCGGGAAAAATCACCGAGCCAATGTCGCGGCCTTCCATTACCAAGCCGCGGAATTGGTGCGCTTGGGCGACCTCGACCTGGCCGCGTTGATAAGCCAGCAAGGTCTGGCGCACCTCGGGGATGGCGGCGTAATGGGAGACATGTTCATTGACCCGTTGGTCACGGATTTCGTCGCCGGCGGGCAGGCCATCGATGAGCATTTGGGCGGATCGACCGGCCAGTTGCGTGGTAAAGCGCAGGGAACCCAGCGCGTTTTTGAGCGCGGGCAGATCGGTGTAGGGCACCTGACGACGCAGCAACTCGGCGGTGATGTGGCGATAGAACGAACCGGTGTCCACGTGCAGCAGGTTGAACTGATCGGCCAGGATGCGCGAGGTCGATGACTTGCCCGAGGCAGCGCCGCCATCGATGGCGACAATGATAAAGGAAGGGTTGCTCATCAATTGGTCAGGGAGTTTTGCCGGACCGATTCCAGCTCGTCAAAGAAGTGCGGAAAAGTTTTGGCGCAACAACCGGGGTCCTTGATGGCCAGCCACGGGCGGCCGTCGCCATGGAGATCATGGCAACCCAGGATACCGAAACTCATCGCGAAACGGTGATCATGATAGGTTTCGATGATCTGGCCGGATTGCAGGGGCTGGGGATAAATTTCCAGGGAATCCTCCTCCTCCACCACCCGTTGTCCGAGCTTGATGAGTTCGCGGGCCATTCCGGCCACCCGATCCGTCTCCTGTTTGCGCGTGTGGGCGATGCCGGTGATCTTGGTGGGACCGTCCAACAAGGGGGCCAGGGCGGCCAGGGTCAGGAAGGTGTCCGAGAATTCGCGGAAATTATGCGTCACACCCATCATTTTTCCTGGGGCATCACAATGGAAACGTGGGATTTCATCCGGCGCGCCGGCTTGCAGCCCGATCAATTCGAGCACCTCCAGATATTTCACATCGCCCTGCAAACTTCCGCCATAATTGGGCAACGTGATTTCGCCGCCAGTGACCAGTGGCAGGGTGAGAAAATAGCTCGCGGCCGAAGCATCGCCCTCGATGTCGTAGGAGGTTGGACCGGCTTCAAATTGACCAATCATGCGTTCGGTCATTTTGACGAAGGGACGTGAACCCGGGGTGCCGGTTAATGAGATCCGGAACGGCGTGCGGGCGTGAGTGCCGACCATCAGGAGGGCCGAAAGCATCTGGCTGCTTTCCGAGGCATCAAGTTCCACCTTTCCCCCCGGCAAGCCGGCGGTTTGGAGGGTGAAAGGGAAATTGCGGGCATTGGCGGTTGCCCCTTGGGTGGCCAGGGCATCGAGCAAGGCCCCGATGGGTCGGCTCCGCATGGCGTCATCACCGTCAAAATGATAAACCCCGTGTTCTCGCAGGCAGACCAAGGCCGTGAGAAACCGTGCCGCCGTCCCGGCATTGCCCACCGCGATGACGGCCTCCTTGACCGGGATATTGCCATGCTGGCCGGTGATGGTGATGGTGAGTGCAGGCTCGTCGGTGGTAACGATGAAGCCCAATGCCTGCAGCGCCGCCACCATGATGTGGGTGTCACGACTGAAGAGTGCCCCGCGCAGGGTGACGGTTTCCCGGCTCAAGGCACCCAGGATGAGGGCGCGGTTGGTGATGCTTTTGGAGCCGGGTAGCAGCACCCGGCCACGGGCGGGTCGGGTAAAGGGGATGACAGGCAATGGATCGGCTAAAGGCATGCTCGGAAACAGCGTCGCGAAGGTCGGTCGCCGCGCCAAGTTGATTTTCATCCTCAAACTGCAGAACTCGAACTTCAGGCGGCTTGCAACCTGATGTGTTACAACCCCGACGGGACGGTTCAGGGCCGGAATTCGCGACGATAAGCGCGACCCCGCTCGAGCCGGGCGGTGACTTCATGAAAATCACGATTGGACAGCGCCGCATGAAAGACCTGCAATTCGTCCTGAAACTCCCGCAGGGCGCGCAACACCTCGTCGCGGTTCTGTTCCAAAATGGTGCGCCACAGTTGGGTGTCACTGCCGGCAATCCGCGTGGTGTCACGCAGGCCACCGCCAGCGTAATTGCGCCAGGCATGGTCCTTGCGATTGAGATAGGCGCACAGGACCGAGGCGAGCACCTGGGGCAGATGACTGATATGGGCGACAATCTCGTCGTGTTGATCCGGGGCGAGGGTGACGACCTCGCTACCCAGATCGTGCCAGAAACGGACCACGGTCTCAGTAGCCTCGACGTCTGATTCGGGCAAAGGGGTGACAAAACAGGTGCGGTTGCGAAACAGGTCAGCCTGGCCGTGTTCCCAACCGGTCTTTTCCGATCCGGCCATGGGGTGGGAGCCGATGAAATGACCCTGCTGGGCGAGGGCGGCATGACCGAGCCGGCTGATATCGCCTTTCACGCTGCCCACATCGGTCACGATAGCCCCGGCGGAGAGGTGGGAAGCGATTTCCGAAGCGAGGGCGCCGATCCGTGTCACCGGCGCCGCGATGACCACTAGATTGGCGTCAGCCACGGCCGCGGCCAGGGTGTTCGGGGCTTCATCGCACCAAGGTTGGGCTGAGATTTGGAGTCTCACTTCCGCCCGGCGGGCCCAGATGACAATGCGCTTGGCCAACCCGCGTTCACGCGCGGCCCGGGCAACCGAGGCGCCAAGGAGGCCGGGGGCAAGGATGGTGAGCTGGTCCAGCATGCCTCCTTGCAATGGCGAAAACCCGCGCGTGTCGAGCCCCTACGCGGTTGAGATTCACGGTGGGAACGCATTGCCTTTTCCGGGAGGGGCGCAAATTTTCATTGGCCGTATGCCCCTGCATGAGCGCCGAACCTGGTTGGGACTGAGTTTGCCGGCTTGGCTGGGAGCGTGCACCGCACTGGGTCTTTTGGCGGGGTTGTTGAATTTCTTGATCAGTCTCGAGCCACGCAAAGTGGAGATAGCGTCGCCCCCCATGGAACAGTATCGGGAACAGGCTCGTGTTTCCCGGGAAATTGATGACATCGAACGTCGTTTCCGCAAACTGTCGACGGAACAGGCCGCACCGGAGGGATGGGAAAGGGAACTGAGTCAAGTGATCCTCAAACAGCAGCAATTGATGCAGCTTTCCCCGGCAGTGACGACACAACAGCAATTGCAACTTGAAAGGCTTCTGGTGATCCGGGACACCGTAATTGTCCAGCGCCAGTGGGATCGCGTTGCGAAATTGGAAGATATTTTGGCGAAGCATCCGCCGGTGAGCGCGCAGGTCAAGATCATGGAGGAATTGCTGCGACTCCGTCAGGCCATCAACCGCAGCAAGGCGCCGGCACGCTTCAAGAACCTCGTGAGGGAAGCCCAACTTGAACGGGACCTGGCGGTTGTGCAGGCCGAACCGTTACGGGTTGAAGCTGATGACTTCATTGCCCGAGCCGGCAAGGCGGTGGACCGGAAAGACTGGGCTGAAGCACTCGAGTTTTACATCCGGGCGCGCGAATTGATGGAGCAAATCAACCAGCGGTTTCCGCATGCCCGGCAGGCCGATCTCGGCTTGGAAACCCGGCTGAAGTCCGAGGAGGTTTCCCTGCAAGGCGCAGAAGAATCGGCTGAAATTGAAGTATTGATTCAGGGAGGCGATGCGGTGGCTGCGGACCGGCCTGAGAGCGCCGCCGGCTACTATCTTCAGGCCATGGAATTGCAGGGTGTGTTGAACCAACGATGGCCGCATAGCCGGTTCGTTTCGACCGTGCGCATGGACGAATTGACTGAGAAACGACAGACAGTCCTGTCCGCCGCGTTGATCGAAAAAATGAAGGTGGCGGATCGGGCCGCGGAAAGGGCGTTGGCCGGGCGGCAATTGCTGTTGGCTGGCCAGCAGATCGACACGGTCCAGAATTTGACCCGGCAATTGGGGGAGGATTTTTCGCGGTCGCAACTTGCTGATGAGGGACTGGGCAGAAAATATGAATTTCTCAAATCACTGGGGGAAAGTATCCGCGTCATTCAGGACGATCTCTATGATCACCTCCTGCCATTGCCTGGTGAAGGTTCGCTCATGCTGTTGCAGGGTGAAGTATCGCAAAATCTCTATACCCAAGTCATGAAATTCAATCCCAGCCGCACCCCGGACCAGACGCTTGCGGTGGAGTCACTGGCTTGGACCGAGGCCCAGGAATTTTGTCGTCGACTGGGGTGGATCATGGGCCGGGAAGTGCGATTGCCCTCGCGCAGTGAAATGCGCAAGGCATTGGAAGACGCGGCGATGACCGATCGGGCAGTCACCTTGGACGCGGGAAATGTTCCCGCGGCTCGACCTTCCATTCGTGGCTACTCCAATTTGCGGGATAATGTGGCCGAATGGCTGGAAGCCGCAGATACAGCGGCCGAGGCTTGGGTCCTGGCGGGACAAGCGGGAGCAAGGCCGACCTCACCGGACAAGGAACCGTTTGCGACGGTGGCCAAGGACACCCGATCCCGTGACCTTGGTTTTCGAGTGATCGTGAAGTTGGGCGTGCCCTGAGTAATTTGTCGTGACTCGCCCAATCGCCTGACGGGAGCGCACGGTCCACCGCAAAAGCGCGTCAGTTCACAACGCGAAGCTCATTAACTGCCCAGTTGGATGATTTTCTCAAACTGCGCCCTGGTTAAAGACATGACGGATAATCGGCTCTGCCGGAGCAGACCAATGTCAGCCAGCTCCGGCTCGACTTTGATCTGGGCCAGAGTGACGGGGTGGGCGAGCGATTTGACTGCCTTGATGGCCACGGCCAGCCAACCGGCTTCATCGGCAGTTTGATCAGGAAAGGCGGGTTTGGTGATTTCGCCGATGCCCACCACGGCCTTGGTGGTGACGCTTTCATAGAAAAAGACCCGATCCCCTTTGCGCATGGTATTGAGGTGAATCCGGGCCTGATAATTGCGCACTCCGGTCCAATCGGTGCATTTGTCCCGTTGGAGGTCGGCCCACGCGTAGGCCTCGGGTTCGGATTTTACCAGCCAGTATTGCTTTGTCATGAAAGTGGTTTCTGTTAGCCCAAAGATTGAAATGCCAATGGAAGCAGCTGAAAAGGTCAAAGCCCGGCGCACGATCATGTTTATTTATATCCTGATGGTGGTTTTGATCGCCGGACCCATATTGATCTATTTGCTAACCCGCTGAGTTCTCATGAACAAAACTCTGTTCGCCATCCGCCTTGTATTTATCGCCCTGTGCACTTCTGGCGGCTGGCTCGTATGCTATGCGATCAGTGACTGGGATGATCACCGCAAAGTGGCCGTTTTTATCGGCTTCATGATTGGTATCCTGGTGGTGCTGGTGGACATACTGCTCAAGGGGTTCTCCTTGCGCGGTTTGTCCGCCATAACCTTTGGTTTGGCGGTGGGGGCGCTGATCGCCTTCATGATCAACACTTCGCCTTTGTTTGACCGGGCCGACGAACAAAATCTCTACATTGCCCGCCTGGTGCTCTTTTTGGTTTGCACCTACCTTTGCACGGTAATCGCCCTGAGGGGTAAGGATGAATTCAATCTGGTAATTCCTTATGTGCGTTTTGTGCCTCAGGAAGTCGAAGTGCCACTGGTGGTGGTTGATACCAGTGTGTTGATCGACGGACGGATTGCCCGGGTGTGCGAGGCCGGCTTTATTTCCGGTGCACTGGTCATCCCGAAATTTGTGCTGAAGGAGCTCAATGCCGTGGCAGATTCCTCCGATCCCCAGAAAAAAGCCCGGGGTCGCCGAGGCTTGGAGGTATTGAACGAATTACGGCGCATCAGGAACCTCGATATTCGTGTCCCCGAAAGCGAGGTATCCAAGCGTGAGGATGTGGACGCCAAACTGGTCTTTTTGGCTCAATCCATGCGCGCCAAGCTGATCACAACCGATTTCAATCTCGCCAAGATGGCCGAGTTTCACGGCGTGCCTTGGCTGGACCTCAATCAATTGGCCCGGTCACTCCGGCCGGAATTGATGGTGGGCGAGGTATTGACCGTGGAACTGGCCAAGCCCGGCAAGGAAAGCGGCCAGGCCATAGGTTATCTGTCCGATGGTTCCATGGTCGTGGTGGAGGCTGGCCATGAATTTCTGGGCCAGCGGGTGAAAGCCGAAGTCATGAGTGTCCTGCCCACCGCCGGCGGGAAAATGGTATTTGCGCGTTACGCGGGTATAGTCAGCTGACACCGAAGGCTCTGATCTTGCACAGCGGAATTGGAGGGCTTTCGCAGTGCGATCCAGGTCGCGACTCGAGGCTCGTAAATCCGCCGACAAAAAAGCCCCCGAAGTGAATCGGAGGCTAAAACTGGCGGGATGGACGAGACTCGAACTCGCGACCTTCTGCGTGACAGGCAGACGCTCTAACCAACTGAGCTACCACCCCTTTAAAAGGGAAAGGAGGCGGACCGTAGAATCCACACAAGCCAAGTCAAGCGCGGTTTTCCGCTTGTCGCCTTATGCACTCGGGTCTAGCCGTGCATGCGCATTCAAGCGGTGGTAGCTCAACTGGATAGAGCATCGGTTTTCTAAACCGACGGTCGTGGGTTCGAGTCCCGCCCACCGCGCCATGCTTTGCTCGAATGAGCTGCGCAAGACGGGTCATGGGTTCTCCCCACGACTTGTTGTGGGTGTCAAGCCAGTCGCGCTGCGCCTAGACGAGTCCCGTCAATCTTCGCCATGCCTATGGCTGACAGGCCCACCGCGCCATGCTTCGCTCGAATGAGCTGCGCAAGGCGAGTCAGGGGCTCTCCACGACGTGTTGTGGGTATCGGGCCAGCCGCTTTTGCGTCTGGACGGGTCCGGCCAAGAGAAGACCGCGCGCGGAGCGCACGGTCCACCTGTTTCCGCTTAGCGGCTTTGCGTTAAAAATCCGTCTCGGCTTGCTCCGAGCACGCGCTCTGCCTCAAGCCGGGATGCCGAGCAGGACGGATTGCCAGAGTTGGGCTTCGCCGGGGGAGCCGTGGCGCTCGAGGTTTGCCGCAATGTCGGCCAGGGTCGGCTCCACGACCGCGTGTTTGGGATCACCAGGCCAGGCAGGTTTCGCTTTGCAGGCGAGGGCCCAGCAGGCCCAGGCGCGCCAACGACGTTGCTCACGGCGGGGTTCGCCCAGGCGGTCGGCATAGTGCTGGAAATGCACGCGTGGGTTGCCAATGAAGACATCGGGCGGCGTATGGACCATGAACCAAACCATGGCCGCATAGGGCAGCGGCCAGTCCTGCAATACGGATTCATCCCCCTTGAGGTCAGCGCCCATGGCACGATCGAGACAGAGCATCGCGCGGGCCGCCAACCCGCGGCCCCACAAAGATTGCCCATACTCAAGGCAGGCGTGATAAAACTCCGGCCCGCGGGGGTTGTTCCGATACACATGCAGCGTGCGCCAATCCAGCCCATCCCGGGGGGCGGGCAGGAACGGGCAAGGCGAAAACGGCGCGGACATGGCCGCTTGGTGCACGGTAAGCCGGTCGGCGTCAACCGGAACAGCTGGGATTCACGCTTGGCGCGCTGCCGACATTCGCCAAGAACACAGGCGCTGAATTCGACAACTCCAACTTCCACAGGACAGGACATCGTGCAAGGCATCACCGGTTGGCGCCGGGTGGTGCTCTGGCCGTTTGGCTTGTTGATCCGCCTGTGGGGGATGTCGCTGCGGTTTCAGGAGACCGAGGAGGATCTGCGTAATTTCCGGAAGTGTGATGAGCCGGTCTCCATGGTGCTCTGGCACAACCGGTTGTTTCTGGCCGCGGAAATTTTTCGACGTTACCGCCAATCGCGACCGATGTATGCACTCGTGAGTCCGAGCCAGGACGGGGCCTGGTTGACGGCTTTTTTCTCCCTGATCGGGCTGCGTGCCGTGCGGGGTTCGAGCAGCAATCTGGGGCGGGAGGCTGCCAGCGCCCTCGTCACGGCGCTGCGCACGGGGAATGATCTGGGTATCACGCCTGATGGTCCGCGCGGTCCGCGTTATATTTTCAAACCGGGTGCCTTGATTGTGGCCCGCCGCACCAAGACGCCGCTGCTCTTGATCGGAGCTGATTTTGAGTCGGCATGGCGATTCAACAAGGCGTGGGACAGGTTTTACCTGCCCAAGCCTTTTTCACGGGTGCGGATGCGATGTGAACTGGTCACGACTGCTCAATTGGCCGACCGCGACCAGGCGGCGGTCCAATTGCAGGCGCGACTGCTGACGCTCAATCCCGACCGGGATTAATCCCGGATATTTCACCAACAGAACCGAAGTGGTTGCTGAAATATCCATTTTGCCCATGGCACAGGCAAAATAATCGCGACCAGCCCCGACAAAGACGGCCCGGGAGGACGCGAGCTTCAGCGGAAGCTCTGGTAAAGCCTCGGGTTAAAACTCGGGGGCAAAGGCGCCGACCTTGCCGGGGGCAAGAGTGTAATCCTCGCCGACGCTCCAAATCTCATCGTTGAGCAAAAACTTGAACACAACGGGTTTGGTCGCGCCGCTCAGGTTGAGGCTCCATTCGGTATCGGAGACGCAGTTGAGCGAAATGCCCTTTTCCCAACTGAGGCCGGGACCTTCGCCCCGCAGGAAGAGGGTGTTGCCGAAGCCGACGTCGATCTTGGCAGCAATGGTGGTGACCGTGACCGAGGGTGCCGTGGGTTTCACGACAGCCTTCGCCTTTTTGGCGGCTGGGGCGGCCGCGGTCTTCTTTACTGCCTTGGCAGTCTTGGGTGCCGGGGTGAGCGCCTTGGTTTTTGTGGTCTTGTTTGTTTTTTTCATGACGGAAAGTGATATAGATCTATCAGAGATCAGGGTAAGGTGTTTGGTTCCCCTGGTCCATAGCAAATCCGGGACCAATTGGCCGTGAAACTGAAATTTTGCCCGTCCGTAACGGGTTGGACACGAAAAATGATGTTTACTCAGGAGTGGGTATGACGCAAAACCTCACCTCCCTTACGGGGCAGTAGCTCAGTTGATAGAGCGCGTCGTTCGCAATGACGAGGTCAGGGGTTTGATCCCCCTCTGCTCCACCAGCCTTCGCTCGCGATGCGAGCCACGGCTCGGCAAGCCGCTTCGCCTTGACCCGACAATCGAGGCGACGACCGGGGTCGCGCCCTACGGATTCGAGGAGGAGGCATGGGCCTGGTGTCAGAGCGGCTCGACCGCCTGAATGGTGGGCCAGAGCACCATGTCCTGGACAAAGAGATGCGGGGGCAGGGCACAAATATCGGCGACAATTTTGCCCAATTCCGTCGGTTGAATGCTGCGTTTGAGCACTGCGGACGTTCGTGCGCCGAGATCGGCGTTGTCGCTGAATTTGGTGGCTCCCCACGAGGGTGCGAGCGAGGTCACCCGCAGGTGCTGTTCCCGATGTTCCAAATAGAGGCACTTGGAGAATTGCTCGAGGCCGGCCTTGGCCGCGGAATAGGTGCTCCAACCCGACCATGCCTGCTTGGCGCAGACACTGCTGATGTTGACGATGGTGCCGCCGCCAGCCTGCACGATGCGCGGGGCGGCGCGACGGCATCCGTAGATCGCACCGTTGAGATTCACGGCCAAAGCGCGGTCGACTTCCTCGTCAGTCTGCTGCACGGCGGGGGCAATATGGATCCCGGCCCCGGCATTGTTGACCAGCACCTCGAAACGTCCCGGGGCGGCGTCAACGGCGGCAAAGACCCGATCCCAGTCGTCGGCGGAAGCCACGTCGGCCCTGATCGCCCGCACGTTGAATTTCTTGGCCACGCGATTGAGGGCCTTGGTGTCGCGGCCGGTGATCCACACGGCAAAACCGGCCTGCACGAGTGCAGCCGTAATACCGTAGCCGTAACCCTTGGCCCCACCGGTGACGATGGCTTTGCGTATTTTTTGGTTCTTCTTCATGGCGGAAAATCAACAGCGAACAGACAGGGTGACGGATGGTTTACGGCGATGATTCCGTGTCCGTCGCGGCCGACAACTGATCGGCCTGAATGGTGTGGGTGCTCAGGTGGTAAACGCCGTTGAAGATCAGTTCGAGATCATCCACGCCGATACGCACCTTGATTTTTCCGGTATCCGATCCACGGGGTTCGGCGTAACCGGTCACCTTGCGGGGTTTGTTTTTGTGATTGAAGGCCTCGCCGGTGAATTCGGTGCGTTCACCGCGTTGTAATTTTGCCCGATCAGTTTCGCTTAATTTTATACTGATCCGCCCCGTCTCATTCCAAAACAACCAGGGGAAAACCCGGGCGGCATAGGTCGAGACAAAGGCATCTCCCGCCTGCTTGAACGGGGCGGTGGTAAGGGTCACACTCCCGACATAAATGGAAGTCTTCATCGGGTCGACCTGCACCCGGTTCCATTCGGGTTGCGCCAAGGGGGCCCCGGTCAGGGGCAGAACCCCGAGCAGGGCAAAAAGGAGCGGTAAACCGGGCAGGCGCATGGGAGAAACCAAGACTGACCCCGCGGGATGCGCAAATGGGAAGTGCGGTCACAATTTCTCGTTGCACGCCGCGTCACCCCACCGTCAAGTAAATCGCCATGGCCAAGAAACAAACTCAAGTCACCTGGGGCGGTCGTTTCGCCACGGGACCCGCCGAACTGATGCAAAGATTCAGCGAGTCGGTTTCGTTTGATCATCGCTTGGCTGCGTTCGACATTGCGGGCAGCAAGGCGCATGCGGCCATGCTGGCGCAGGTGGGGCTGATCACCAAGCGTGAGCGTGATGCCATCCACCGGGGGCTGGCGGCCATTCTCCTCGAGATTGAGGCCGGGAAATTCAAGTGGGACGCAAAGCTGGAGGACGTGCACATGAACATTGAGCATGCCCTGACCAAGCGGGTGCCCGCCGCCGCCAAGTTGCACACGGCCCGCAGCCGCAATGACCAGGTGGCGACGGACATGCGGCTTTGGTTCAAACATGCCGGGTCCGTGCTCGTGACGAAGCTGCGCACCGCACAACGGGCGCTTTTGGCGGTGGCCGCGGCCAACCGTGAGGTGTTGGTTCCGGGTTACACCCACTTGCAGCGGGCCCAGCCGGTTTATCTGGCCCATCATCTTTTTGCCTGGTTGGAAATGCTCGACCGGGACTGCGCCCGTTTTGAGCGGGTGGTGCAGCAAGCCAATTGGTGTCCACTGGGTTCAGGGGCGATTGCCGGCACGACATTGCCGATTGATCGCGAATTCACGGCGAAGCTGCTCGGATTTGTGGATGCGAAGGGCCGCCCGCAGGTTACGCAAAACTCCATGGACACGGTGGCGGATCGCGATGTGTTCGTGGAATTTGCCGCCGCCTGTGCCATGACCGGGGTGCATTTCTCCCGCATTGCGGAGGATTTGATTCTTTGGAGCAGCACGGAATTCAAGTTTGTCGACCTGCCCGACGCCTTTTGCACCGGCTCCTCGCTGATGCCCCAGAAGAAAAATCCCGATGCCTGTGAACTGCTGCGCGGCAAGTCCGCCCGGTTGCAGGGCAATTTGACGACCCTGCTGACGCTGACCAAAGGATTGCCCATGACCTACAACCGGGATTTGCAGGAGGACAAGCCGCCGATTTTCGACAGTTATGATCAGACGGTGCTTTGTGTGGAGGTGTTTGCCGGCACCGTAGGCGGCATGGCGATCAACACCGGCGCTTGTGCCGCGGCCGTGGCTGACCCGGTATTGCTCGCCACCGATCTGGCAGATTATCTCGTCGAGCGCGGGGTGCCGTTTCGCGAGGCCCATCATGTCGTGGGGGCGGTCGTGCAATTGGCGGAGAAGAATTCCGTGCAAATCAATCATCTCCCGACCGAGGAGGTGGTGAAACTGCATTCGGCCTTTGGTCCGGACTGGCTGGAGGTTTTTGATCTGCAACGTGCCATGAGCAAGCGGCGGGGCACCGGCATGCCCGGCCCGACGCAATTGCGCCGCCAATTCAGCCGCTGGAACCAGCGGCTGCGCGAACGGGCATAAGTTGATGAACAGTTGCCGGGCAACCCAGCACCGCGCCGCCGTCGGGGCCTGACCATGGCGTCGCTGTTTCCCACGGCCAAGTCGGACCCCGAGTTGTTTCCCTATCGCTCGGGGCTGTTTTTCGGCTTTTTCAACGCCTTGGTTTGGCAGATCGCCATCGGCACGCCGATGGTGCTGTTTGCCGAAAGACTGGGGGCCTCTTCCTTTCAGGTGGGCCTGGCATATTCGTTTGTTTTTTTGCAGACGCCCCTGCTGGTATTTGCGACCGCCTTGATCCCGCGTTTTGGCTTCAAGCGGGTGACGATGGGTGGCTGGGCGGCCCGCAGCACCTTACTGGTCGTGCCCTTGGTCCTCGCTTTGTTGGCTCCGGACGTAGGGCAACCATGGATGGTCAACGCCTTCATCTGGAGCGTCTTTTTCTTCAGTTTTTTCCGAACGATTGGCGCATCCGCCCTGACGCCCTGGTTTTTTGGTTTCCTGCCGCCCAAGATCCGGGGTCGCTATTTTGGCAACGACCAGATGATCTCGGGTCTGGCCGGAGTGGGAACCTTGCTGGCATGTGCCCTGCTTTTCGCCTTTCTGCCCCTCTACACGGCCTTGTTGATTCAATACAGCATATCCGTGGTGGGCTCGTTCCTCAGTTTTGGCGCCCTGAAGCGGCTGCCGGATATCGCGAAACCGAGGGCAATCAGTCTGCGTTCAGTGCTGCGGGACACCCCGCGGCACATGTTCACCCGGTCGCCATTCCGGCATTACATTTGGCTGGCGGCATGGTATGCGGTCGCAACCACATCGATCCCGCCGTTTTCCGCCTATTTTCTGAAGGTGGACGTGCACTTATCCGCCGGTCGTATCATGCTTTTTGAAGTGCTGCGTTACGTGGGGGTGATCGCGGGGGCATGGTTGCTGCGCCGGCGCATCGATCACACCGGAGCCAAGCCGTTTTTCCTGCTCGCGTTGGTGCTCAATGCCAGCGTGGCGGTGATCTGGTGGCTGTTTTTGAATGGTATGGCGGGCTCGGGCACGGTGCTGTTTGGCATCTATTTCATCGTGGGTCTGGCGGCGGTTTGCTGGAACGTCGCAAATTTGAATTATCTGCCCAAAATTGTGCCCACCACTGAACGAGCCCTGTTTGTGTCGATCCATAGCGCGGTGACGGCATTCCTCGGGGGCTGCTCTCCGATAGTGTGGGGGCTGTTCCTGAAACAGACCAATGCCGATGGCACCCCGGGAATGGATGCCGCCATGTTCCAATGGTTTTTTGTCTGCCTGCTGGTGAGCGTGAGCATCCTTTCCATGTTGGTGGCGCGATTGCATGAGGATAAGAAAACCCGTTTTGAACCCCTGATCATCGGGAATGCCGTGCTTCGGCCGTTCCGCGCGGCCAGTTATCTGGTGAATTTGTTTGATTTGCCGGGCTTGGCGAGGGAGCGGGACAAGCCGCCTTCGTCCCCTTCCAAGTAATTCCGCGCTTCCGTCCGGGGTAATTTCCGTGATTGGCTGTCAGGTCCATGGCCACTGTCCGCATTTTACCCGACCGGGTTGCCAATCAAATCGCCGCCGGCGAGGTGATTGAGCGACCGGCTGCCGTGGTGAAAGAACTGGTGGAAAATGCCCTGGATGCCGGGGCCACCCGCATCGAGGTGGAGTTCCGGCACGGGGGCCGCTCCTTGATGCGGGTCGAGGACAACGGTCGTGGCATGGGCAAGGACGATGCCCTGCTGGCGCTGGAACGCCATGCGACGAGCAAGATCTCCGAGGCGGCCGATTTGGACCGGTTGGCGAGTTACGGATTTCGGGGCGAAGCACTGCCCTCGATTGCGAGTGTTTCGCGCTTTGAACTGCAAACGCGCGAAACCGGGCGCGATGTCGGCACGGAGCTCCTGGTCAATGGGGGCAAACTGCTGCACGTGAATGATTGTGGGCGGCCGGTGGGCACGCGCATTGTGGTCACGCATCTTTTCAATTCGGTGCCGGCACGCCGCAAGTTTCTCAAGACCGACCAGACCGAGGCGGCGCACATCATCCAGTGTGTGCGCTTCTACGCCCTGGCCAGTCCGCAGGCTGCTTTCACCTTGATTGAAAATGGCCGGGTGATTTTTCGCTCGCCGGAATGCGCCAACCTGGCCGACCGGGTCGCGGAAATATTTGGCCGGCAAACCGCCGAGTCCCTGGTGCCGATCCAAACCGAAGAAGGCGGGATGCGTTTAAACGGACTGATCGGCCGACCCGGGGTGGGGCGGGCGACGCGGCATGAAATGGTGATTTTCGTGAACCAGCGTCCCGTGGACAGTCGCACCCTCAATTATGCGCTGATCGAGAGTTATCACGAATCGCTGCCCAAGGGACGTTATCCTTTGGCCTTTGTCTTTTTCGAATGCGATCCGGCCCTGGTGGACGTCAATGTGCACCCCGCGAAGCGGGAGGTGAGATTTCGCAGCGAACCCGCCGTGCGCGCCTTTGTGATCCGCAGTGTGCTGGGACGTTTGAGGGAGTTGTCCGTGCCAGTGGAACCGCTGGCCCCGGCGGTCGGGCCCGGTCAGCGGGTCATATCTCCCGTGCCGACATCTGCAGTGCACCGGTCACCACAAACTCCGACAGGGCCAAAGGTTGATCCTGTCGCACGGCCATGTCCGGTCCCGGACAACGCCATTCAGGCCAAATCGGCCCCGCCGGTTGCTGCGCCGACAGGAACCTTGTCACCGACGGAGCAAGCCAACGGTGGCACCCCGAGCTGGCGTTTGCTTGGGCTGGCCCATGGAAATTTCGCCCTCTTTGAAACCAGGTCCGGGTTGGTCCTGTTGGACCGCAGGGCGGCTCATGAGCGAATCTGGTTTGAGCGTTTGCAGGAGCAATTTCGCGGGGGACAGGTGCCGAGCCAGCGACTGCTTTTGCCCGTGCCGATGGAACTCGATCCCATCGCCACTGCCCTGTTGCTCGAGCGGTTGGAATTCCTGGTTGCCCATGGATTTGAGGTGAGCGAGTTCGGCCGCAATTTCTTCCGGATAGAAGCCTTGCCAACCTGGATGGAACCCGCGGATGCAGAGCCATTTATGCGCGATATGCTGGGGGTGTTGCGCGAGGGCCGGTTCCAGGGTAAAAATCTTGATTTGGCCCGTGAGGAACTGGCGCGTCTGGCCGTGGCGAAGGCGGTGCGACTACCGGAAACCGCCAGTGAATCCGAAGTGCGTTCCTTGTTGACGCAGCTGTTTGCGACCCGGCATCCGTTGACCAGTCCGGGCGGAAGGCCCACCTATATCGAGCTTAACCACGCCGAGTTGGCCCGTCGTTTCCAAAAATTGACGTGACCGCGACGCACATGTGGCACGATTCTTGATACCCTATTATAAAGATGCCTAAAACCAAATCTGAAAAACCCACTCCCAGCGTTGATCATAGAGCGCACGTGGATTCGCCCGAGATCGTGCTGCGTTCCTTGATTTTGCGTCACTTGACCTCGACGCTGGCCCGGCATCAAGCAGGAGCCACGGATCATGACTGGTGGGTGGCCACCGCCATGGCCGTGCGGGATACCATTCATGAACGCATGATTGAGACGCAGGGGGTGCACGCGGACCAAAATGCCCGCCGGCTCTATTATTTTTCCATGGAATATCTCATGGGGCGCCTGTTCGACTGCAACCTGCTGGCAACCGGCCTGCACGACACGGCTCGCGCGGCCCTGGCCGGCCTGGAGGTGGATTTGGACGCGATCCGTGAATCAGAATTGGACATGGGGCTCGGCAACGGCGGTTTGGGTCGGTTGGCGGCGTGCTTTCTCGATTCGCTTTCCACCCATGATTATCCGGCGTTGGGTTACGGCATTTATTATGAGTTCGGCCTGTTCAAGCAGGAGTTCGTCGCAGGGCATCAAGTGGAGCATCCCGACCGCTGGCGGGTGTTTGGCAGTCCATGGGAAGTGATGCATTCCGATTACAGTCAGGTCATCCATTATTACGGCCGGGTGGAGAACGTCTTTGACGACCGGGGCAACTCGCATCCGCAATGGGTGGATACGAAGACCATCCTGGGGGTGCCACACGACATTCCCATTGCCGGATACGGCACCAAGACGGTGAATTTGCTCCGGCTCTGGTCATCCCACGCCACGGAGGACTTCGATCTCGAGGCGTTCAATTCCGGCGGCTACGAGGAAGCCGTGAAGGAGAAAGCCGCCGGGGAAACGGTCTCGAAGGTGCTTTATCCGAACGACAAGACGGAGAACGGCAAGGAACTGCGCCTCCTGCAGCAGTATTTCTTTGTGGCCTGTTCGCTGCACGATCTTATCCGGCGTCATTTCCGGGATGAGGCCAATTCCTGGGAGAATTTTTCGGATAAGGTGGCCATCCAACTCAACGACACGCATCCGGCCATCGCGGTGGTTGAGCTCATGCGCATCCTGCTCGATGAACACAAGCGCACCTGGGATTTTGCCTGGAACATAGTTTCACGCACCTTCGCCTACACCAACCACACCCTCCTGCCCGAGGCACTGGAGAAGTGGGGCGTGCCGCTTTTCCACAAGGTCCTGCCCCGGCATCTGCAGATCATCTACGAGATCAATGCCCAGCTGATGAATGCCTGTGCCCAGCAATGGCCGGGTGACTTTGAGAAACTGCGCACCTGCTCGTTGATCGAGGAAAACGGTCACAAGATGGTGCGCATGGCCAATCTGGCGGTGGCCGGTTCCCACACCGTCAACGGAGTGGCGGCGCTGCACACCGAGCTGTTGCGCAAAAATCTGTTCCCCGAATTTGATGCCCTTTTCCCGGGTAAATTCCAAAACAAGACCAACGGCATCACGCCCCGGCGCTGGTTGCTCCAATGCAATCCACGGTTGGCAAAATTTCTGACCAACACCCTCGGGCATGACCGTTGGGTGCGCGACCTGGATCAATTGCACGAGCTGGTAAAATTCACCCAGCAGCCCAAGGCGCAGCAGGAATTCATGGCGATCAAGCGGGCCAACAAGGTCGCACTGGCGGCCCTCATCAAGCAGCAATGCGGCATCGAGGTATCGCCGGATGCGCTCTTTGATGTGCAGATCAAGCGGCTGCATGAATACAAGCGACAGCACCTGAATCTGCTGCACATCCTCGCGCTTTACCGCCGCATTCTGCAGAATCCCGACCTCGATGTGGTGCCGCGTGTGTTCATCTTTGCGGCGAAGGCGGCCCCGGGCTACGATCTGGCCAAGAACATCATCCGTGCAATCAATGTCATTGGCGGACACATCAATGCCGATCCGCGGATCAACGGCAAACTCAAGGTGGTTTTCCTGCCCAACTACCGGGTTTCCCTCGCGGTGAAAATCATTCCGGCGGCCGACATCTCCGAACAAACTTCCACCGCGGGCAAGGAAGCCTCCGGCACGGGCAACATGAAGCTGGCGCTCAATGGCGCGTTGACCATCGGGACCCTCGACGGGGCGAACGTCGAGATCCGCGAGGAAGTGGGCGAGGAAAACATTTTCATCTTCGGCCTGACCGCCGAGGAGGTGGAGGCCTTGCGCACCGCGGGTTACAATCCGCATGACTACTATCAACGGGATGAAGAGTTGCGTGCGGTCGTGGACTGGATTGGCAGCGATTATTTCACCCCGGGTGAACACGGGGCTTTTGCCCCCCTGCATCACAGCCTGTTGCACGGGGGTGATCCGTTCATGGTGCTGGCGGATTTTCGTTCCTACAGTGACGCGCAGGCCCGGGTCGACCTGGCCTTTCGCGACAAGGCCAAGTGGGCCGAGATGGCGATGCACAACACGGCCCGGGTGGGCAAGTTCTCCAGTGATCGCACCATCCGGGAATATGCCGAGCAGATCTGGCATCTGCCGCCCGTGCCCGTGCCCTGAATCAGACGCGCCGGAAAACCAAGCCGACGTTGCTGCCTCCAAAACCGCTGCTCGTGCTGAGCACGGTGCGGGGGGGCGTGGGCAATGTCTCGCGGGGCAGATTGAGGCCACGGCAAACCTCGTCGATGTCGCGCAGGTGGGCATTGCCGGGAATAAAACCATCCTTGATGGCGAGGGAGCAAAAGGCCGCTTCCATCACCCCCGCCATCGAAAGGGGATGCCCCGTCAGACCCTTGGTGCTGCTGATGGGCGGGGTGTGTCCCGCGGCAGTAAAGACGGTTTGCAAGGCCAACGCTTCCGAACGGTCGCCGGCCGGTGTGGAAGTGGCGTGGGCATTGATGTAATCGATTTGTCCACTATCAATCCGGGTGTCCTGCAGTGCCCGGTTGATTGCGTCCACCAAGCCCGTGCCCTGAGGGTGGGAAATGGCAATATTGTAGCCATCGGCCGCCTGACCCCAACCGGCGAATTCGGCGTAGATCCGGGCTCCGCGTTGCTGGGCAAATTCGGCCTCCTCGATAATCAGGGCCACGGCTCCACCGGAGCCGACGAACCCATCGCGCCCCGCGTCGAAGGGACGGGATGCGGTTGCCGGATCGGGATTGGTCGACAGGGCGCGCATGGCGGCAAAGGGCAGAATGCTTTCCGCCGTCGCCTCTTCGGCGCCCACGATGATCATGCGCTTTTGCCTGCCCAAACGGATGTCATCCAGCGCACAACCCAAGGCATGGCTGGATGAGGCACAGGCCGCGACAAATCCGCCGACCGCACCGCGAATGCCGTAGTGTGCGGCCAAATTGAAGTTGAGGGTGCCGGCAATGGAGGAGACCACGCCCAACGGTCCGCAACGCTCGCCGCGCGACTCCAAGAGTCGGGTCAGATGGTGGTGTGCGAGCAGGGTGGAACCGGCCGATGCACAATAAAGTCCGGTTGCACCGTCACCTATATCCGCAGCAGTCAATTGTGCGTCACCCAAAGCCTGTTCGATGGCACAGAGGGCAAACAGTCCGTGGGGCGAAAGGCCGCGCAACGCTTCCTTGGGAATGTCGTAGCTGGCGGGAAAACGCCAATCGCGCCAATTCGGAGTGTGGGCGACAAACTCCTTGATGGTGCCGACCACCTTGATACTGAGATGCGGATTGCCCAGAAATTCAACCGTTTCGATGCCGTGTCGACCCTCCCTTAGGCTTTGCGCGACAGCGGCACGGGTGTTGCCGATCGGCGTGATGAATCCGAGACCAGTAACAAGGGCTTGGCGCGGCATGCAGGCAGGTTTTGCTTACGCTGATTTATTAGCGAGCCTGCTCCGCAGGAAAATTTTCAAATCCCCCACGGTGCGCAGCCTGACCAAGTCCTGATTCGAAATGCTCACGTCAAAAACATCTTCCAAGACAAACAGGGCGTCCGCAATGGATACGGAATCTATGCCGAGATCGCCGATCAAAGTGGAACTGTCCGTCAACACCGTGGGTATAAGCGCCGCTTTTTTGGTGGGCACATGGTCCTTGATGATGGCGAGCACGACCTCGTCGGCGGCCTGTATGTCACCCGTCAGGGCAAATCGTTGGTAGCTGTCCTGAATGCGGGCAGGCAGGTGCTTCAGCAACTCTGCTGGTTCGGGCGTGGTGAATTTATCGGCTCTGACTTTGGAATCCATTGCTATTCAATGATACATGCGGACATAAATTGCATACCGCAAGCAGTCCGCAGCAAAATGGACCCAGCAGGTGCTGCGATGTTAATTTTTAGAAACTTTTAACAACTTCGCTGCAGTTTGATTGCATCATGCAGCCGCAAAATTGGAAAACTGCCGTGCGCCCATGGTGAGCAATGTCAGATGTTTACAGCGCGATCTGATCAGACGTCAGGCGGGGGGAGTGGTTTTCCAACGGTAATCTGGGCTAGCAACCTTTGTTTATATCCCGAATCTACAACCCATGCGCATACTAGTGAGCGTCATCCTATACGCGGGGTTGGGGTTGATGGCAGCCCGGGCGGTGACGCTGCCCCCCCTGCAGGGTGACGTTGCCGGTCAGTTGACCTTGCGGGGCTTTGGCCAAGTGCCCCCCTTGGACTGGAGAATCCTGGCCCAACCCGGTTCCCCGGGTGAAAACCTGTTTCAGGTGGATGTGACTGCGCCGGGTCTTTCCGTGGGTTTTGAACTTCAGGTGACCGACAATGAACTCATTTCCTGGCGCATTATCCGGGGTGAGGTGGATATTGGGCGCTGGTGGCGTCCCTTGAGCAGGCGCGCAGGGATGACCGGGATACCCGAAGATATGAGTATGACAGGACTGGTGCAAATGAGCGGTGCAGGAACCATCCGCGGCACAGCGGTCAACGGACGGGTAACCGTGGACCTGCACCACGGCACAGTCGGCAGCATGAAACAAAACTGGACACTTTCGGGATTGGACGTGAACACCCAACTGGAGTTGGGACCAGAAGGGCCGCTTGTGCGGCAGCAGCACTTACGGGCGAACGAGGCAGAAGCGCTGGGAATCAAACTGCACAATCTTGTGCTGGATGCCATCGGAGAAACCGAGGGCCGGTTGACGATTCAAAACGCGAGGATCGATGTGCTGGGAGGGCAAGTCAAATTGCGGCCCTTCAGTCTGGATCCGGCAAAGTTGGATATCGACACCGTTGCCGAGTTGAACGGAGTAGCGCTGGGTGCCCTTGCTGATTATATCCCCCAGGCCCTCAGTGAGGCCAGTGGGCAGATCAATGGGTGGGTGGCTGTGGGTTGGAATGCCAAAACGGGGGCCAAAACCGGGGGAGGATCCTTGACCGTGGAATCGGCCGCTCCGGCCAGCCTGCGCCTGGCGGCCATGCCGGGATTTCTCACTCAACACACGTCGGAACGCATCCAATGGCTGCCGGACGCTTTTGGTCCGTTCGCGCGTTGGATGGCCCTGGAAAACCCCGCGTATAATACGTTGCGCCGCATCGAAATGGGTGATCTGCCCTTGCAGGTGGAAAAGTTGCAGGTGCAGCTTTACCCGGACGGGCCGGATGGGGCCAGATCCGCCATGGTCGAGGTCGTGGCACGCCCAGCCACCGGCAGTGCGGTCGAAAAAGTCACCTTTGTGCTGAATGTGGCGGGACCGTTGGATCAAGTGTTGCAGCTTGGCTCGGATGAGCGCGTTAAATTGAATTTTGGTCAGAAACGATGAAACTCGCATTGCGCTTGCGGGTCGAATGGGTCTCCATGAAGTCCATGCCGCGCCGCTTGTTGTTGGTTTTTCTCCTCCCGCTTTTGGGCGGATGTATTCACGTCAAGATGGATCCGATCCAGGTGCATGCCACCGTGGATGTGAATGTGAAAGTGGATCGCGCCTTGGATGATTTCTTCGGTGATCTGGACAAGAAATCAACGACCATTACTCCCGAAACCCAACCCTGATTCCGTCATGAACCCAAATTTCACCCGCCTGCTGCTGGCCATTTTCCTCATGTTTTTCGCGGCTACCCTGACCAGGGCCGAAGACCTCAACACCGTGCGTGCCCGGATGGAGCAACGCATTGGCCAGCTCGACAACCTCAAGATGAGCGGGGCCATCGGGGAGAACAATCGCGGCCTGGTCGAGGTGCGCGCCGCCGCGGGTGATGCGGCCAGTGTCGTTGCGGCGGAAAATGCCGACCGGGAGACCGTATATGCCGAACTGGCGCGCAAGACCGGGACGAGTGCAGACCAGGTCGGTCGCGCCCGGGCCCGGCAAATCGCGGCCAACAGTGCCAACGGAGTCTGGCTGCAGGACGACGGTGGCAAATGGTATCAGAAATAGAATGGTTCCCCGCCGGCTGTAACCCGGCCGCAGCAACGGCGTCCTAAGGGATATGTTTTCCCGATCGTGCCGGCACTGTTGGATTTTTCTGTGGGGCTGGCTTTCACTGTCGGGTGCCGCGGCGGCCTTGAACACAACCGCCGCCGACCTGCCCCCACTTTCGTCGCACCAACAGGCGACGCATGCACTCAACCGGCTCGGTTATGGAGCCCGTCCCGGTGAGGTGGATCAAGTGGTGCAAACCGGCGTCGAAAATTGGATCCGCCGCCAACTTGATCCCCGAAAAATTCCCGATCCAGCCGCGGATACCGCCATCGCCGCCCTGCCCAAACTCCGTCTGCCCGCCTCACAGTTGGTCGCGGCTTACCAGGCCGAGATTCGCGCCCGCCGGCAGGAGCGGGAGGTTCAGACAGCGACGATGAATACCAATCAGGCAACGATGACCCCGGAAAACATGCCCGTGGCCAAGGGAAAAGCGTCAGCCGAGCAGCAAGCCGCGCGCCTCATGGTGGGGGAGGCTTTGGGTGAATTGATGCACGCCAAACTGGCCCGGGCGGTATTGTCGGAGCGCCAGCTGGAGGAGGTGCTGGTGGATTTTTGGTTCAACCATTTCAATGTCGATGCGCGCAAGCAGCAGGTGCGGGCCGTGATTGGCGCTTATGAGCAGGAAGTCATCCGACCGCATGTGTGGGGGAACTTTCGCGACCTGCTGGGCGCCACCGCGCACAGCACCGCCATGTTGGTGTATCTCGACAATTTTCGCAGTTCCCGCACCTATACTCCAAGTGAACGCGAAAAAGCCGCAATCAAGCGGCGGCAAAATGAGCTCATGGGAGAGGAAGCGGCCAAGGCGGCGCCAACCCCCACACGTGGTCTCAACGAAAACTACGGACGTGAATTGCTGGAGTTGCACACGCTCGGGGTGGATGCGGGTTACACCCAAATGGACGTGCAGGAAGTGGCCCGGGCCTTCACTGGCTGGACGATCGAGCCGAAGACCGGCGACTTCATTTTTCGGCGGCGGCTGCACGACGACGGCGCCAAGCTGATCCTCGGCACAAAATTTGCCGCGGGCGGTGGGGAGCGTGACGGTGAACGCGTGCTTGATCTGCTCGCGCTGCATCCGGCCACCGCACACCATTTGGCTTATCAACTATGCCAACGCTTTGTGGCCGACAATCCGCCGGCAGCTTATGTGGAGCGGGTGGCCCGGGCCTACCTGCGCAGCAAGGGCGACCTGCGCGCGACCTATCAGGCACTGTTCCTCGATCCGGAGTTTTTTGCCCTGCAGTTTTACGGAGCTAAATCCAAATCGCCCTTTGAGTTTGCCGCTTCCAGTTTGCGGGCGACCGGGGCGGAGTTGACCGAAGTGAAACGTTGGCCGGGAAAAATCCCCTTGCATGCGGTGGAGGCCGGGGCCGTTTTGGGCCGGGGAGGGGAACGGCTGGCAAATCTCAAGCGCAAGACCGTGCTGTTGCACCTGGTGGACATGGGTCAGCCGATCTATGGTTGGGCGCCACCGACCGGTTTTTCCGAGGACTCTTCGCATTGGGTCGGGGCCGGCGCACTGGTGGCGCGGCTCAATTTTGCCCTCGCCCTCGCCGGTGGGGAAGTGCCTGACGTCCGCGTTGCAGTGGGCCCGCTCCTGGGCGGGGCCAGCACGGATGATCCCGCCGCCGCAGTGGATGCAATGGCCAGCCGGATTTTGGCCGGCGGTCTCAGTCTGACCACGCGCCGCATCCTGCTCGAGCAGGGGGGCACCGCGAGCGACACCGAGCACATGGTGGTGCATGCCCCCCGGTTGCTGGCTCTTTTATTGGGTTCACCAGAATTTCAACGACGTTAAGCCGATGAATTTCCCGCCAATTTCCCGCCGCTTTTTCGTCAAACAGGGGGCACTAGCGTTTGCGGCCATCGGGGCCGGCGCGTTGTTTGGTCCGGCTTATCTCCGGGCTTCCGTGCTCGCGGCAGAACCGCGCCGGACGGCAGGAGGTCGGCGGGTGTTGGTCTGTGTTTTTCAGCGAGGCGCGGCCGACGGGATGTCCATGGTCGCACCCTTTGGTGATCCGGATTATTACCGTTTGCGCAGTGACATTGCCCTGGCGGCACCGACCCGCAAGGCGGGTGCGACCGGCGTATTGGATCTTGGCGCGGGGTTCGGTCTGCATCCCGCCTTGGGGTCCTTGCATGAACTCTATGGCGCCGGGGAACTCGCCGTGGTCCATGCCTGTGGCAATCCACTGGCCACACGCTCGCATTTCGAGGCCCAGGACATGATGGAACTGGGCACGGACCGGAACAAAAATTTGCCGAGTGGCTGGCTGAATCGACTCATCACCGCTTGTCCCGAAGATGCGGCGCATCGCACCGCCCTCAGTGCGGTGGCGCTGACCAGTCAGTTGCCGCGCAGTTTGTATGGACCGGAGGAGGCGATTGCCATCGCCGACATCGCCCGCTTTGGCGTTGCCGGTGGTGCACCTGAAGTCCAATCCGCCGGCGGGGCCGGCATGATGGGGGGCGGAACTCGCGGCAACGCGGCCACGAGTTTTGCGGAAATCTATGAAAATGCCGTGGGCGACGCCTTGCATGGGGCAGGCCAGGACGGCTTTGCGGCCATTGATCTGCTCAGAAAAGTGAAGCCCGGCAACTATCGTCCCGCCGCGGGGGCCAAATATCCCAACGGCAATTTCGGTCGATCTATGCGTCAAGTGGCGCAATTGATCAAAGCCGAGGTGGGGCTGGAAATCGCGTTTGTGGAAATCGGAGGCTGGGATACGCATGCCAATCAAGGCAATGCCACGGGGGCACTCGCCGCCCGGTTGACTGAATTTGGCAACGGTCTGGCCGCATTGCACCGGGATCTTGGGGCCAAAATGTCCGATGTGCTGATCCTAACCATGAGCGAATTTGGTCGCACCGCGCGCCAGAATGGCAATCGGGGCACTGATCACGGACACGGCACGGCGTTCTTCGCGCTCGGGGGGGCGGTCAAGGGAGGGAAGGTGCTCGGAGCCTGGCCCGGATTGGCCCCGGACAAGCTCTATGAAGGGCGTGATCTGGCCATCACGACCGACTATCGAAATTTTTTTGCAGAGGCCTGTGTGCGACACATGGAGGTGAGGACGGGAGCCTTGGCCAACGTGTTTCCCAAATTTTCGGCGCAACCGGACAACTTTCCCGGCTACTTGCGGAGTTGAGGAGCACTCGGTTCAGACCAGCGGTTTTTCCAGCAGCGTAAGAAACCGTTCCGTCTGATCCATTCTGGCCGGAAGATGGCCCACGATCTTCGCCCCCATCCGGATATAAAACTCCTCGGCGTGAGGATCACTGATGATGCAAAGATTAACGGCGCCGGAAGACCGGGCCTCAATTTCGGCCTGAACAAAAAGGGCCCGGCCAACCCCCCGGCCCATCGCGTCGGGCAGGACCCACATATGTTCAATCGATGCGGTGGATTCGGCCAGTTTGAGCATACAGACGCCAATGATTCTGCCCGCATCCGTGGCAATGAAGGTCGGATGAGCCTTTATGGCCTCGGGTGTGATCGTAAGTTCAACCTGCCATTGTTGCAGCCATGATTCCGGATACCCCCAATGGGCCTTGGCGGATCGGGCGATCCGGCTCAGGGTTTCAGCATCGGTCGGCTTTGCGCGGAGGACATTCACTTTTCTGGATGGTTCAGAGTTCAAGCCGACCGCCCGATTCTAGGCGGGGGCAAATGCGGGTTCCCCCTCCAGTTCACGGACTTCAGACCTTGCCCGCGCCGTTTCATCCGCAGGGCGCAATCGTTCAAACACGAGGGCGTAGGCGAATAGATTGTCGACACAATGGCGCTCGGCAAAACCGGCAGCCAGGGCGTCGGCAATCAGCCGGCTTTTGCTGACATAGTGGGGATCAAACACACTTTCCGCGACAACGAACCGGCCTCCGGGTCTGAGGACCGAGTAGATCATCTGCAAAACCTCGGGATGATCGGGAATCTCGCCCAGTGACATCACGGCCACGGCGCCATCCAGTGATTCCTGGGGCAGCATCCGCTTGCGGG
>JAIPJW010000208.1 GCA_021734075.1 Cephaloticoccus sp. | reverse complement strand
ATCGTAGCCGCGATGAATGGCGTCGTCGGGGCGCTGGAACAGGCGGTATTCGCAATTCTGCACAAACTTGACCGAAGGCTCGATGGAGGCGGCGCCCAGACCGGTCAGCTGGCTGTGCGGGACCACCACGGACGCCGTGATGTCGTCTTCCATCTGGATCTTGAGGGCGGGGTGAAAATCCTTGCGCAGGCCGAAGGTGCGCCAGGAACCGTCGGAACCAAAACCGACCCGCAGGAAACTGGATTCAATGCGCTGGCCATGAAAGCGCAGTTCGTTGGCGGGGATGCCGTTGACGATGGAGACGCCGAAGTGTGAGCGCCAGTCGTCGCCCCATTCGAGCCGGTAGAATCGTTTCACCACCAGACCCAGTTCCTTGATGTGGGGAGGAATGGTGGAGAGCCACCGGTTGTATTCCTCGGAATAAAGGACGGGCGAGGGGGTGAGCAACTTGATGACCGAGCCCAGCGAGCGTTCCGGGCTGAGGAGAGTGCGCTGGTCGGAGCCGCGCAAGGCCGGATCGAGGAAACGTTGACCGTAATCGTGGTTGAGCAGTTGGGTGACCGCTTCGAGATCGGCCTCGTAGTTGGCGACAAAGACCGGTCCATCGAGAATGGCATCAGAAAGGCTTTTAGAAATCTCCGACTTGCCGCCCCCCGAGACGGTGCAGGGTTTGTGGCAAAGGGTGCACTCGGCGTGGGTGCCGATCAGTTTCCAGGTGCGACTGCCGCGGGCTTTGTCCAGATGCACCTTGAAGCCCGAGGGCAGGACGTAGGTGTAATTGAGCCGCAGGGGCTGGGTGGTGGTGCCGCCTTCATGCGGCCAGCTGACCGTGGCCCCGGTCAGTTGAAAATGAGCATCGGGCGGCACATAAATGATATCGGGATAATTGCGGTCGATCGCACTGCCATCCGGCTGGAGTTCCGTGTTGTCGCCCAGCATGGAACGGGCCTCGTCCAAGGTGCGGGGATACTTGTGGGTGACCCGCGAGGCGGCGAAATCGGCTGACAGATCGTAGCGGTTGAAGAGCAGGGCTCCGCCGGCATGTTCCTCCTCGGTCAAGCCGAAGAGATTGGTGGCGTAACTGATCTGGGTCTTCACCTCCTTTTTGCAGTAACCGAAATAGTTGTCCGAGATGACGGTGACAATGACGCCGCGCGAATCGCGGCACGTGGCCTTGAAGGCGCCGCCATCGTTGTAGCGTTCGTCGGGTTCCTTCCAGCACATGCCATCGCGCCGTTGCCGCTCCGTGGCATCGGCGAAGGCGGGGAGGCCGAGTTCTTTTTTGGTCAACAGGGTAAGGTGCGGGGCGAGCACCACGCAACCGGTGTGGCCGCTCCAGTGTTCAGGATCGAGGGCGGCATCATTCTCGGGCAGGCGGGGGTCGCCGGCATTGCCAAAGATACTTTCAACGAAATCCAGGTTGCTGACGAGACTGCCCGGAACGAAGAAACGAATCTCCATGCTTTTTTCGGGCGTGAAACCCGGCACGGCTGGGCATACCACCGGGCGAAGCAGCAGCGAGACAAAGCACTCCGCCGGCTCCGGCTGGGTGGAGAGAAACGGCAGGCGCTTGGCAGCTGCGGGGGGGCGGAAGGCATGGCCGAGCAGCCGGGCAAACGCGTCGCGCGGCACCGCCTTTTTGTCGTCAGGAATGGGCAGGCCTCCCTCGGCCACGTGAAAGATGCCCTTGGTCGTGCGGCGGTCGTTCTGCGGATTGTGCAACACGCCCTGACGGACGCGATAGGAGGTGATGATGTCCGATTTAAAAATGTCGCGATCCGGGGGCAGGGAGAGCGTCCGGGCCAGCCCGTGCCGGTCGAGGACGAAGCTGGAATTGGGCACCCGGGGGGCGTCCACACCCAGGTTGGCATCGAGGAAATTCTGAATCCGTTGGTCCACCGGACAAAGGTGATTGGTCAGGAGACGGTCCTTTTCCCGACTCAGGGCGACGAGTCCGCTGGTCATGTGATCCAGGGAAGCCGCTCCGTCCTGCAACGGGAAAGTGGGCAGGCCCAGATAGCGCAGCCGGAGGTTGATGAAGAGCAACAACTGCTGTTCTTCCTCGGGTGTCGGCGGGGATCCCAAGCCGATGCGTCTGAGTTGCTCCGTGGATAGTTGACCGTTCATGTTATTGAGAAAATCAGTTGACCGCGTTCCGGCAAGCATTGGCGGTGCCAATGGCCCGAATGTTCACAAGTAATTGGCTTCTCTCCCGTAACAAAAACCGCAAGGTGGTCGCGGTTTGCCGGCAACCCCATGAGTTTTGACTGCTGGCAACGTCAAAGCCATGAACCTTAGACTCGCTGCTCCGATCACTACTTGGGATGAAGCCCTGCCGTTGGGCAATGGCTTGAAGGGCGCCCTACTTTGGGGGGAGGGGGGCACGCTGCGGATCTCGCTGGATCGGGGCGACCTGTGGGATGAACGGCCGGCACCGGGAAATCCCCTGGCGGGTTTCACCTATGCGCGAATGGCCCGATTGGTCGCCGCCCGAGACAATGCGAGCATTGTCGCCGTGGCCGATGGCTCGAATGCCCACGACACACCGACCAAGATTCCGGCGGGCCGGATCGAGATTGATCTGGCTCCGGGTCAGGAGCTGACGGAGTTCACCCTCGATTTGCCCACGGCGACGGCGCATCTGGCCTTGGGCGGGAATGGAGCCGTGCAGGGATTTTTTTGTGCGACCGAACCCGTGGCACTGTTGGTCATAACCGGAGCGGAGCCGCAGGGGCTGAGACTGCTCGCCCCCGAATCGGTCAAGAAACTCGGCTACGCTGCACCCGAACCGGGACACGAGGGCCGCACGACTTGGTTTGTGCAACCCGCGGTGGAGGGTGCACGCTACTGTGTGCTGGCCGGCACGAAGCGGGTGGGTGAGGAAACCTTGGTAGCAGCCACGGTGACCTTTTCCTCAGCCGATGGGGACGATGTGGTGGGAGTGGCGCGGCAACGGGTCAACGCGGCGCTCGCGGCAGGTTATGCCGAATTGCATGCGGCGCATGCGGCTTGGTGGCGTGAATTTTGGGCGCAGTCCTCGGTCGAGGTGCCGGATGAGCAGGTGATGCTGCATTACCAACTCGTGCAGTATTTTTACGGGGCGGCCTCACGCCGTGGGGCGCCGCCGATTCCACTGCAAGGGGTGTGGACGGCGGATGCCGGCGAATTGCCCCCGTGGAAGGGCGATTACCATCACGACCTGAACACCCAGATGACCTACATGGCTTATCAGGCGTCGGGCCGTTTCGATGCCGGATTGTCATTTTTGGAATTCATGCACGGTCTGTTGCCGGCCTTCCGCAAATATGCTCGGGAATTTCTGGAGACACCCGGAGCGGCGGTGCCGGCGGTGATGTCGCTGGCCGGACAGCAATTGGGCGGCTGGGCGCAATACAGCCTGTCGCCGGTGCACGGGGCCTGGGTGGGACATCTCTACTATCTGCATTGGCGGCACACCCGGGACGAAACGTTCCTGCGCGACATGGCCTACCCGTGGTGTCGCGAGATCGGCGAGGCGCTCCGGGCCCTGCTCAAACCCAATGCGGACGGGGCGCTGGTGATGCCGGTCTCGGCCTCGCCGGAGGCTTGGAACCGCGACATGCGTTCCTGGGTCAAGCCCAACTCCAACTACGATATCATGTGCCTGCGCATGTTCTTTCTCGGAAATGCCGAGATGGCTGCGCAGTTGGGCGAGGAGATTGCCGCCAAGGAGTGGGCGCAACTCGCCGAAGGTTTGGGGCCTTATCACGTCAATGCGCAACGGATGCTGAAAATCTCCGCGGACGAGGATCTGACCTTCAGCCACCGGCACTTTGCCACGATCATGGGTATCTATCCCTTCAATTTGTTGCATGTGGAAGGTAGCGCCACAGATCGTGAAATCATCACCGCATCGGTGCACGATCTCGATCGGTTGGGGGTGTTGGAATGGGTGGGCTTCAGTTACACCTGGATGGCGGCATTGCGGGCGCGGATCAACGAGCCGGAGTCGGCGTTGTGGTATCTCAAGGCCTATTTGCGCGCATGTATTTTGCGCAACGGTTTCCACGTAAACGGGGATCAGACTAAAACCGGATTCACGTCGCTGGAATACCGGCCGTTTACCATGGAGGGAAATTTTCTGGCCGGGGCCGCGGTGCACGAAATGCTCCTGCAAAGCTGGGCCACGCAGCCCGGTTCCGGCGAGTGGGGTCCCATCCGGGTGTTTCCCGCGATGCCCTGGGCGTGGCATGATGCCTCATTCACCGATCTGGTGGCCGAGGGTGGGCACAAGGTTTCAGCGCGCCGCGAAAACAACGCGACGACCTGGCTGCGTATTACAGCCGGGGCGACGGGTGAGTTGCGCATCCGCGACAATTTCGACGGACGCCCGCCGCAATGGAATCGTGCCGATGGGAAAAAGGAAGGTGACGACTTTATCTTTGTTGTCGCGGCGGGCGACGTGATTGAGGCCGTGCTGCCGAAACCGGCAACATGGCCACCAAGCCCGCCGGCGCCGCCCGCACCGGCGGATCATTGGGACGGAGATGTTCCACTGGCGCCGAAGGATCCCGGCGTGCGCATGTCGAACGACCGGGGATGAAATTTGCGCGAAACAACACTTCAGTTGGTGGGGAACTCGCGTGGAGCTCATGTTACCTCCACTGCCGGTCAAGTCACCCTGAATGGCACCACGCCCTACCTAATATCTATACCCAAACAACTCGCAGATATGCTTTGTCGCTGCTTGCGACATTGCTGCACCTGCTGCCTCTTACCATGTCCGCATCATCCACACCCGGTCAGAGTCCCGGTTTCACGCAATCCGAATGGCACGACTATGAACGGCTGGATTTTGTGGTGGCGGGACAACCCGCGATCCTGATCGTGCCGAAAAACGCGGCACCGGGTAACCCGTGGGTCTGGCGCGCCGAGTGGTTTGGTGACCGTCACGCGCCACAGGTTTCACTCGAATTGCTCAGACGGGGCTGGCACCTGGCCTACATCAATGCGAGTGATCGCTACGGTTCGCCGGCGGCGATGAAGCTATTCGATGCGTTTTATCACCAGCTGACGACGGATTTTGCCCTGGCGCCCAAAGTGGTGATCGAGGGTTTCAGTCGTGGTGGATTGTATGCCTTCAACTTTGCGGCGGATTGGCCGGAACGGGTGGCGGCACTCT
>JAIPJW010000207.1 GCA_021734075.1 Cephaloticoccus sp. | reverse complement strand
TCCTATCGATTGAACCGGAACACCGCGACATCGCCGTCGGCAAACACATAGTCCTTGCCTTCGAGTCGGTATTTGCCGGCCTCCCGGGCGGCGGCCACACTGCCAAGGGTGGAAAGATCCGTATAGGAAACCACTTCTGCCTTGATAAACCCTTTTTCAAAGTCGGTGTGGATCACCCCGGCCGCTTGGGGTGCTTTCCAGCCCTTGACGATGGTCCAAGCCCGGACTTCCTTCTCGCCGGCCGTGAAATAAGTTTGGAGCCCCAACAATGCGTAGCTGGCCCGAATGAGACTGGACACCCCCGAGTCTGAGACGCCCAGATCCTGGAGAAATTCCTTGGCCTCTGCCGGGGTCAGATCAATCAGTTCGGATTCAATACGGGCGCTGATGGGCACATAGGCGGCATCATGGTGGTGGCGCACATAGTCCGCGACGCGCTGCACAAAAGGATTGGCCTCGGCGGTGGCGAGATCGCTTTCCGCCACATTGCACGCGAAGAGCACGGGTTTGGCGGTAAGCAATTGAAAGGGACGCATTACCAGCTTTTCTTCCGGGGTGAGCTCGAGAGTATTGGCCGTCTTGCCCTCGTTCAGGTGCGGTGAAAGTTTTTCCAGCAGAGCAAGTTCAGCAATGGCCTCCTTGTCTCCGCTCTTGGCCTTTTTCTGGGTTTTGTCGATCCGCTTGGCCACGGCTTCGAGGTCGGCCAGCACCAGTTCGGTGGTGACGACCTCGATGTCACGCACGGGATCGACCGACCCCATGGTATGGATGACGTCTGTATCCTCGAAACAGCGCACCACTTGCAGGATGGCATCCACCTCGCGGATATTGGCCAGGAACTGGTTGCCCAGGCCTTCGCCCTTGCTGGCACCCGCGACGAGGCCTGCAATATCAACAAATTCGATCACGGCGGGGATCACGACGCCGGTTTTGGCGATGGTCTGGAGAATTTGCAGCCTTTCGTCTGGCACGATCACGACGCCGACATTGGGGTCGATCGTGCAAAACGGATAATTGGCGGCCTCAGCCTTGCGGGAGCGGGTGAGGGCGTTAAAGAGAGTGGACTTACCCACATTGGGCAGTCCGACGATTCCGGCTTTCATAAGAGGTCAGAGGGAGGCTGGGGAGTCGGGGCTTGACAAGCCATTTATCGAGCGGTGTGCTTTCCGGCTTTTCCAATCAAGTAACGTTCCGTATAACTTCTGCTATGGCTCTTAAAATTCGTCTCACCCGCGTTGGCGCGATCCACAACCCTCATTACCGGGTCGTGGTTGCCGAGGCTCGTTCCCGTCGCGATGGCGCCGCCGTTGAACTGCTCGGCACCTATGCTCCCCGCAACAAGAGCGATCAAATCAAGCTCGATCTGGCCCGGGTTGACTACTGGATCAGCAAAGGAGCGAAGCCGACCGACACGCTTAATTCCATGATCAAGAAGGCCCGCAAGACGGCAGCTGCGGCGCAGGCTTAAGCCCCCCCACCCGCACAAAGGCATCATCCCCCAGCAGATAACGGCTCCGGATCACTCCGGGGCTTTTTTATTTCAGGCCTTGGCCCGGGTCCTGATTTGTCCGTAACTAAACCCTGTGCGAATCGATATCCTCACGTTGTTTCCCGCCATGCTCGACGGCTTTTTTACCGAGAGCATGATCGGTCGGGCGTGCGAGGCGAAGTTGTTGGAGATCAAGGTGCGCAATATTCGCGATTGGGCGACCGACAAGCACCGCACCACCGACGACCGGCCCTTTGGTGGCGGGGCGGGCATGCTGATGAAATGCGAGCCGGTGGTCGCGGCCATTGAAGCCGTGCAAACAATCGGCTGTCGCCGCATTTATCTGACCCCTGATGGGGTGCCGTTTACCTCGGCCAAGGCCGAGGAACTGGCCAAACAGGACCATCTGGTGCTCCTGAGCGGCCATTATGAAGGCATTGACCAGCGCATCAGGGATACCGTCATCGATGAGGAGATCAGCATCGGCGATTATGTGCTGACCAACGGCACCCTTGCGGCCGTGGTGGTCATTGATGCCATGGCCCGATTTATCCCCGGCGTGTTGGGTGAGGAAAAGTCATTGACGCACGAAAGCTTCACCCGCAAGTTGCTCGACTTTCCTCAATACACGCGTCCCGCGGAATATCGAGGTATGTCCGTTCCGGAAGTCCTCCTCTCCGGCAATCATACCGAGATAGAGAAGTGGCGAACCGCGCAGCAGGAGAAGAAAACACGCCAAATTCGACCGGATTTACTCAAATAAACTCATAGCCATGAACCCGATAATCAAAGAAATCACCGCTGCGCAAATCAAGCAGGACGTGCCCGCATTCCGTGTGGGCGACGGTGTCAAAGTGCACACCAAAGTGCGTGAAGGCGACAAAGAGCGCGTGCAGATTTTTGCCGGCATTGTGATCGCCCGCAAAGGCCACGGGATTCATGAGGCGTTCACGGTTCGTCGCATCAGCTACGGCGAGGGCGTGGAAAAGGTTTTCCCGGTGCAGTCGCCCAATGTGGTCAAGATCGAGATTGAGCGGCAATCGGAACCGATGCGGGCCCGGCTTTATTATCTGCGCGACCGCAAGGGCAAGGCGGCGATGGCGATCAAGGAATTGCGCGTGGAGAAGCGCACCAAGAAGTAAGCCCGGCCCCGATTTCCAGTTTTACAGGCGAACCCGTCCGGGTTCGCCTTTTTGTTGTGAGATTCTGCTTCCCCGCCTGTGGCTGTGCAGCTATGTGTGACCTCCCGACTCATGACCTTACCGACTGATATTCTCGCCCAAGCAGCCAATCAGGCCCGCGGCCTTGCCATTGATGCGATTCACAAATGTTCATCCGGCCACTTGGGCCTGCCCTTGGGGGCGGCTGAGGTTGGGGCGGTGCTTTACGGCCATGCCCTGGTGCACAATCCCGACCAGCCCCGTTGGCTTAATCGCGACCGTTTTGTGCTCTCCGCCGGTCACGGCTCCATGTTTCTTTACAGCTGGCTGCACCTGAGTGGCTACGACCTGTCGATTGACGATCTGAAATCGTTCCGGCAGTTGCATTCCAAGACTCCCGGTCATCCCGAATTTCGCGAAACCCCCGGGGTCGAAAGCACCACCGGTCCGTTGGGGCAGGGTATCGGCAATGCCGTGGGCATGGCGGTCGCGGGGAAGATGGCCGCGGCTCGTTTCAATACCGCGGAGCACGCCATTTTTGACTATCGGGTGGTCTGTCTGGCCGGCGACGGTTGCATGCAGGAGGGCGTGGCCATGGAGGCCGTGGAATTTGCGGGGCACCAACAGCTGGACAACCTGATCCTGATTTATGATTCCAACGACGTCACGTTGGATGCGATGGCCGACCGGACGCAAAGCGAGAACACGGCGGCGCGTTTCAAAGCCATTGGGTGGGAAGTGCAGACCGTGGATGGCCACGATCTCACCGCCATTGCCAAGACCTTCAAAAAGGCCCGCAAGGCCAAAGGGGGTAAACCGCAGTTGATCATTGCCCGCACGATCATCGGCAAGGGCATCCCGGAAGTGGCTGGCACCGCCAAGGGCCACGGCGAGGGCGGGGCCAAGTTTGCCGACTCGGCCCGGGCCGGTTTGGGCCTCCCGGCGGACGAGCATTTCCACGTCAGCGACGAGGTGCGGGCTTATTTCGCCGCGCACAAAAAGCGGCTGATCCGCACGACCAACAAGTGGCAGAAACAATTCAAGGCCTGGTCGGCGTCCAATCCGGACCAAGCGGCCCTGCTGAACTCCGCCAAGGGGGCACCCGGTGCGGTCCAGGTGCTGGAAAAGATTCCGGTTTTCCCGGGAGATGTGAAACACGGCGGCACCCGGGCGGCGGGTCGCGATGTGCTTCAACCGATTGCGGCAGAGTTGCCGCTACTGATCGGCGGCAGTGCAGATTTGTATGGCTCCACGCTGAACTACATTGCGGCCGACAAGGATTTTGACGCGACCAACCGGGGTGGGCGCAATATTCGTTTCGGGATCCGCGAACACGGCATGGCAGCCATTGCCAATGGCATGGCTTACGACGGGTTGTTTCGCCCGAGTGTGGCGACTTTTCTGGTCTTTGCGGACTATTCCCGCCCTGCGATGCGCCTGGCGGCCCTCGCCAAATTGCCGGTGGTATATATCTACACCCACGATTCGATCGGAGTGGGTGAGGACGGTCCCACCCATCAACCGGTGGAGACAATCTCCTCGCTGCGCCTGATTCCCAATTTTGACGTGATCCGGCCGGGTGATGCCGAGGAAGTCGCCGGGGCCTATGCGGCGGCATTGGAACGGAACGATGGTCCGACCTTGATCGCACTCAGTCGTCAAGCGGTGCCGTTGATGAATGAAGTGCCGGCAACCGTCAGACGGGAAGGGGTGCTCAAGGGCGGATATATCGCGGTGCGCGAAACCAGTGCGCTCACCCATATCCTGCTGGCGTCCGGCAGTGAGTTGCATCTGGCCGTGGCTGCCGCCAAGGAACTGGGCTCCGGGGTGCGCGTTGTGTCCCTGCCCTCATTTGAACGGTTTGAACGCCAAACCCGTGAATATCGTGAAAGTGTATTGCCGGTTGCCTGCCAGAAACGAGTGGCGGTGGAAGCCGGAGTCACTGCGCTGTGGCATCGCTATGTGGGTCCGATCGGCACGCTCGTCGGGATTGATCGCTTCGGGCTCAGTGCACCCGGCCCGGTGGTATTCAAAGAATTGGGTATCACGGTTGAGGCAGTGGTTGCCGCTGCAAGGGCACTGTAGGCAGTTGATCCGCCCGCACCCTGCTTTTCCGGTAAATCAGCGGGAAGAAAGGTAAATTTTGCGCAAAATAGGCGGACCCGGCTTGCAATTGTAGTTAGCCTCCTAACTATCAGCAGCTCGATATTTGGGATCACCTGACACCATGCCATTTTTAATGCTTAAGGATTTGCCGCGCTACGAATGTCTCCTTGAGGCCGCCAAGGAAATTCCGGAACTCGATCCTTCGGCATGTGACGCGTATTTGAACCTGCTGCGGACCGGTGACGAGGTGTTCTCGGTCGTGCAAAATTCCTTGGCGCAACACCATATCTCCCATGGTCGCTTCAGTGTGTTGATGCTGCTCTGGCGCACGTCGCGCAGCCGGTGCACCGAAGGGTGTGGAGGGGAAGACAAGAATAATGGGCCGCGCACCCCGGCTGAATTGGCCGATGCAGCTGGAGTCACCCGGGCGACCATG
>JAIPJW010000206.1 GCA_021734075.1 Cephaloticoccus sp. | reverse complement strand
GCCGGACTCATGATGCTGACCGGACTATGGTTGGACTATTTTGGACAACCCCCTGAAGTGGTGGCAGTAATCGAGCCGTATTTTCAGCTCATCGCCATATCTCTGGTCCCGACCTTGTTCTTCCAAGTGTTGCGGCAATACAGCGAGGCGGTGAACCACCCTTGGGGACCCATGGGCATTCTCCTCGCCGGGGTGGGGCTCAATGTGCTGCTCAACTGGATATTAATTTACGGTCACTGGGGCGCTCCCGCCCTTGGCTTGGAAGGGGCTGGTTGGGCCACGTTGGCTGCCCGCATCCTCACGGTGATGGGCCTTTGGCTTTGGCTGGAAAATCGTTCCGAGGTTCGCAAGGAGTGGCCGGGGAGGAATGATAATGTGCGCTGGCTGGGGGAGATATCCTGGCTGCACGTGCGTGCGCTGCTGCGCATCGGTATACCGGCGGCGGGCATGCTGTTGTTCGAGGCCGGGGCCTTCTCGCTGGCCGCGTTGATGATGGGCTGGATCGGCACCGTTGCACTCGCGGCCCATCAGATAGCGATCAGTTGCGCAGCCTGTGTCTACATGATCCCCCTCGGGCTTTCGATTGCCACCTCGGTGCGGATCGGTCGGGCGGTAGGGGAGAAGCGCCTCGATCTGTTGCGACCGATCGGGTTTGGGTCCCTGGCCGCGGGGGTGGCCTTTGCCCTGGGCTTCACCCTGTTGTTTGCCCTGGTGGGCCCTTGGATTGTGGCGGGTTTCACCCGCGACGTTGAAGTGATCCGTCTCTCCGCCCGATTGCTGATTGTCGCTGCCGTGTTCCAAATCTTCGACGGCGGACAGGCCATCAGTTCCGGGGCTTTGCGTGGACTCCAGGATGTGCGGGTGCCGACGGTGATCACGTTTGTCGCCTATTGGTTGATCGCCATGCCGGTCGGATATTTTTTAGGCGTGCGCGGCATCGGCCCCATGGGAGTTTGGAGCGGTCTTGCGGTTGGGCTGGGCGTGGCTTCCACATTCCTTGCCTGGCGGTTCCATGCGAAAACCAGTCCGCAAAACCTGTCCCTGTTTTCAGGGTGATCGGGTGAATCCTGGCCCCTTTGGTCCGGGTCATCCGCACTGGGGAAACACTCCGCTGCTAATGGGATCAGTCGGGTCACTTCTAATGCTGGCTCCACCGGCCCTTTGCTTATCGGCAGGTTGACCCATTTCGGGCCCGCACTACTGCTTGAGCATGAATTTTCGACTGCTTCTGATCGGATTCTGGCTGCTTTCCGTTTCGCTAGGGGCTGAGGAACTCGTGGTGGGAGGCCCGTTTGCGGTCAATGTTACCCACGATACCGCCACGATTGGCTGGGTGGTGCAAAATGGGGAAGTCAGGGACGCGAACGGTCGCCTGCAACCGGTGTTGCGCGGCGAACACATGACGCTGAACGGGTTGAAACCGGGTGAGACCAGGAGCTATGTTTTGCCGAATGGCACGGAGGGGAGTTTCAAGGTGCCCCCCACCGGGGCCACTTCCTTTACCGCCGTGATTTTTGGCGACACCCGTTCCCGGCATGAGCTGCACCGGCAGATTGTTGCAGCGATCACGAGGTGGTCTCCCGATTTTGTTCTTCACACCGGTGATCTGGTGGCCAACGGACTGGACCCGGAGCAATGGCCGCTGTTTTTCGACATTGAAAAACCCTTGCTGGCCCAGGCCGCTTTCTATCCAGCCCTGGGCAACCATGAGCGGAACTCGCCGCAGTTCCACGAGTTCTTTGCGATCACCAAGCCATACTACTCGTTCGACTGGGGCCGGGCGCATTTCACGGTCATCAATACCGATCTGGGCACGGCAGGACGCGACGCGGCGGCCAAGGAGGTTTTTTGGGAGGAACAGAAACGCTGGATGGAGGATGATTTGGTCAAGGCCCAGTCGGCGGATTTTCGGTTGGTCATCATGCATCACCCGCCTTTCACCGCGTTCAAGAAGCGGCAGTCTGAAAATCAGGAAGTGCGGGCACTGGTCACGCTCTGGGAACAATACCGGGTGACGGCGACTTTTGGCGGGCATGATCACAACTACCAGCATCACCTGGTCCACGGGGTGCATCACATTGTGACCGGTGGTGGCGGGGCGCCCTTGTATGCGGTGGATGCCCCTATTGAGGGCCTGACGCTCAAGGTGGAGAGCATTGAACATTACGTGCGGCTCCAAGTGGAACCCGGCAAGGCCTCGGTTGAAGCCGTGGCTCTGGATGGTCGGATTCTGGACGCCTTTGAATTCAGGCCTGCGGCGGCGAACAAATAAGCTTCGGTCCGACGCTTCCGGGCCGGGTGGTGGTGGGTCAGACGGCTTTCAGTCGGGCTTGGACTTCTGGCAAGGTCAGCCCGGTGATGCGCACCCGTTTTTGGCGGGCGGATTCGCCGGTGGCCAGGATCACCGCCGATTTGGGCAGGCCGAGCGTGATCGCGAGAAACCGGCACAATTCAGCGTTGGCTTTGCCGTCCACCGGCGGGGCCTTGAGTTTGATTTTCAGGGCGTCGCCCAGCCAACCGACCACCTCGCTTCGGGCGGCATTGGGCACGGCCTTGATGGCGAGCTGGCATTCCCTGGTCATGAATCAACGGGCCAGGGCGGCATCGAGCGCATCGATAATGTCACTCACCGGCTCGCAACCGACGGAAAGGCGGAGCAAATCCGGATCGAGCCCACTCGCGGCAAGTTCGGCCCGGCCGGTTTCGGTCGTGGCCAGCTCGTAATGGGCCAGATAGATGAAAGGGCAGATGAGCGTGGTCTTCATGCCGAAGCTCGGACCCTTGGGCAGCTGCAACCGGTCGTAAAATTCCGCGATCGGCTGATGCAGCGAGAAAGATATCATGCAGCCCACTGATTCGGGGGAACGGGCGATTTTTTCGTAGTTGTCACGGGATGCCTGATGATGGGCCCAGGCGACACGCTTCACGGCGGGATGTGCCTCGAGCCAGGCCGCGATAAGCGGCACACTGGTTTCAATGAAACGCAGCACCTCCGGCGTGCGACCGATCTCGTGGGCCAGGCGGGCGAGATCACGGGGATAGACCGGTTCGAGCCTGGCGGCGATTGCCTGACGCACCTTAGCGGCCTGCGGCGTGTTGGGGTTGACCACAACCAATCCGGCCATGAGGTCACCCTCACTGGCGGCATATTTGGTGAGACTGACCGTTACCACGTCCGCATGGGGCAGGACATCCACCGAGAAAGGGGATGAAACCGAACAGTCAATGAGCGTGACGGCGCCGTGGCTGCGAGTGAGACCGGCGATGGCGGCGAGGTCCGGGGTCTGGATGAGGGGATTGGTCGGAGCCTCAATGATCAGACCGGCGATGCGATTGCCCTGGGCTGAGAACAGTTGTTCCAAAGCCGGCAGGTCGAACACGTCGGGCAGATGCACATAATCATCCGGGGCGAGGGCAAACCGTTTCAAAAGGGCAATGGTATCGAGGTAGAGCCAGCCGAGTTGCACCCAAACCGTGCGGCCTTGTGCGGACTGTCGTTCCGCCAAGGTGCGAAATGCCGCGTAGAGCGCATTCATGCCACAGGTGGCCGGCAGAATGTCCTCCACCACGGTGCCGGCAAACAGGGGTTGCAGGTGGTGCCGCACTTCCGTGAGGGCATTGTCGGGATAGTAGGTCTCGGGATGGACAGCGGCGACCAGACCAAGTTGAACCAAACGATCCTCGGCCGCCCGCGAAGAAAGAAAGCCGCCGGAGTTTTGCAGGAAACGTTTGGCCCGGGCCCGCACTTCCGGTGAGTCCGGATGCGCGACGCCGTGAATTCCATCGGCGGCAAATGCAGTGGCGGTCGCCACCTCATTTGGGTTGGTCGCAGGCTGGGCAAGCAGATCGATCAATTCCCGGGCGATGCGGGCTGATGAGGTCAGCCATAAAAATTGGCCGGCGAGTCCGGCCGTGGCGCGATAATGTTCGCTCAGTTGTTGCACAAACGGGTGCACGACAAAACGCGGGTAACCGGAGGTCATGTGCCTTACAATGGCCGGGTCCCTTTGTTCATACCCATGCACCGCCGCCATCGTCGGCAGGCTGCAGGAGACAGCGTGCGGCGTGGGGGGAATGGGTTGACCCAAGGGAATGGGAGCGAAGGCGGGCATGTGAGTGTCAAGGGTCTCACTGCCGCCCCCGGCGAGGCAATCCCGGGTTTCGTCATTACGTGTCATGTTGCCTTGGAAGCGCTTGGAACAGGCAACCGGGCGGAGAATATGATGGCACGCCGATTGCTAACCCATGGTTGCCAGTCGATTCCTTCACTGTTCTTTACCAGTAACCATGATTATGCGGTTGGCCTTTTTTCAGGCTTAGGTTGGGGCGGGCCCTAAAACCAAGCTTTCGCTGGTGGGTCTTTGCGACCTCGGCAGCGAAATCTCCCCGGGTGGTGATGCCCGGGGCGGTCCCATGAAAGAGCAATCAAACTCCGTCCAAACCACGGAGCCTGAAACATGAAAACAGTGCATAAACTAGTGATTATCGTTGGTCTGTTGCTGGCGCCCGGCGCATTTGCGTCGAGTGCCTTGGAGCAGGCCTACATCAAGGCCTATCGTGGGCGCACCGGGATACCGGTGCCGCTTGCGGTGGTATCGCCCGAGCTGCCGGCGCAATACGCCGGTCAACGGGTGATGGTCGAGATGGTAATCAATAAATCCGGCATCCCGGGGTCCATCAAGGTGAAGGAAACCAAGGATGTCGTGCTTGAAAACAAGCTGATCGAAGCGATGACACAGTGGCGATTTGCCCCTGCGTTGCGTGACGGTGAGCCGGTGGAGACCACCGTCGTGGTGCCCATCCATATTGAGGATGGGCTGTATGCCACGAGGTATGCCACCTACTAAAAACAGAAAGTAAACCAAGGCCGCCCCTCCCGCGAGGGGCGGCCTTGCCATTATTCGGCTTTGCCGGTGCCGGGAGCACGGCACCCCAACTTGCGGCAAGGGAAAGCCGCCGATTTTTCGCACAAAAAAGTCGCTTCCGGTCCACCGGTTCTGACACTGACCGGCGAATGAAATTGCTTTCTTGGAATGTCAACGGGGTGCGCGCCGCGCTGGGCAAGGGTCTACTCGATTGGATGCAGACCTCCCGGGCCGATGTGATCTGCCTGCAGGAAGTCAAGGCCCTGCCCGGTGATGTGCAGGGGGTGGCCTGGCCCAAGGGCTATGCGGTGCATTGGAATGCCGCGCAGAAAAAAAGGCTACAGTGGCACGGCACTTTTCACCAAGCGGGAGCC
>JAIPJW010000205.1 GCA_021734075.1 Cephaloticoccus sp. | reverse complement strand
GGCCAAGACCGAGGATTGGATGCTCGATATCTCCACGTCGGATGCCGAGGATCGCATGGGTGTGCTCCATCATCTCCATGCGGTGAAAGGCGAGATTGATGCCACGGCCCTGGCCACTCTGTTGGCGGCCAGGCCATAGCCGACGGGCATACCGCTTGCCTATTTCCCTTTGCGCCTCGAACCGGACGCGCCGCCGGTTGACTTCTTGAATTTGGGCAAACCCGTTTGCTTTTGCTGAAATCGCCGGGTGGCTTTCAGGTCTTTGATTGAAGGTAGATACTTGGCTCCCATCCCAACAGTGCCGGTTAAAACCGTGCGCCATGCAATCAGGAACTCAGACCATTGGCCATGTCTTTGCCCCTTGACCGGTCCGGGCGCGGGTCTTGACGCCTGTCCCAACCCACCCCAAAACGACGCCATTCCCCGCGTATCATGACTCCGCTCCTTATCAAACACACCACGAGTTATCGATATTCCAGCGCGGTCACACTCGGATCACACCGCCTCTTGCTGCGACCCCGCTCAGGTTACGACCTGCATGTGGTGCGTTCCGATCTCACCATCACTCCAGAACCGGTCAAGCGGACCTGGTCACGCGACGTGTATGGGAACTCCGTGGCCGTGCTCGCCTTTGCATCCGACCTCACCCAGGAACTGATTATCGACAGTGTGACCCATGTGGAGCACTTCGATGATCAACCACTGGATTTCCTGGTTGATGACCATGCGATCAATTTCCCGTATCTACTCTCCGCCACCGAGCGCATCGAACTCGGCCCCTATTTGATCCCGAGCTATCTCAATGATCAAAATCTTGTAGCTGAATGGGTCAAAAACTTCTGGCGTCCCGGTCAGTTGGTGGAGACTTATTCGCTACTGGATCAAATGAACCGGTCCATTGCCGGCAATTTCATCTACCGGGCCCGGGAGGAACCCGGGGTGCAGCGGCCGGGCCAAACCTTGAAATCCATGACGGGTTCATGCCGTGATTTTGCCGCGCTCCTGATTGCCGCGTGCCGTTTCCTCGGCATTCCGGCCCGCTTCGTCAGTGGCTACGCCAACACGGAGGAAATTCCCGCAGCCATGGGGGCGACCCACGCCTGGACCGAGGTTTATCTGCCGGGTGCCGGTTGGAAGGGTTTCGACAGCACCAGCGGTGACGTGACAGGTTCAAAGCATATTGCCGTGGCGGTGGGCCGGGACCCGGAATCCCTGCCTCCCATTGCCGGTTCGTATTCCAGCAACGATCGGCAGTTGACCTCCCAACTAGACGTCAAGGTAAGTGTCACGCGCCACCACAACTCATAGAGATCAGATGGGCGTCGCCCCGAGGCGAACGCCCTGCGGCACAGAAATGAGTCCAGGCAGCTGGTCAGTGGGAGCGTCCGTTGGCCACCCGGGCTGCCTTGGCTTCGGCAATGATGGTCGGTTCCATTTCGGCAGGCACCCGGTCATATGACGCAAACGCCTCACTGTGGGAACCGCGACTGGCCGTGAGTGAACGCAAGCGCGTGCTGTAGTTGTGCAGTTCGCGTTGGGGCACATGCGCATGGATGACTTGGAAATGACCGTCCGCCTCCACCCCCGCAATTCGCGCCCGGCGGGAGGATAGATCGCCCATCACGTCACCCACGCACTCCTCGGGCACCGTGACATGAACATCGTAGACCGGTTCCAGCAAACAGGGATTAGACGATTGAAACGCCTCCTTGAATGCGTGGTAACCCGCCACTTGGAATGCGATGTCCTTGGAATCGACCGGATGCATCTTGCCGTCGTAAAATTCGACCTTCACATCGACAATATGACAGCCGGCCAGAACGCCTTCCTTGCAGACGGTGCGCACGCCTTTCTCCACCGAGGGCACAAAAACCCGATCCACATTGGTGCCCACGAGGGTTTGCCGAAAATCCACGCCCTTGCCCGGTTCACCCGGAGCGATACGCAGCCAAACCTCGGCAAATTGACCGGCACCTCCCGACTGCTTCTTGTGCCGGTATTTTGACTCACCCTTGTGCTTGATGGTTTCGCGGTAGGGAATGCGTGGCTCACTCATGGTCACGCTCACCCCGAACCTCCGGCGCAGGCGCTCCAAGGTGACCTGCAGGTGAATTTCCCCCTGGCCGGAAATGATGGTCTGGTGAATCTCGTCGTCCACGCGATGGTGAAAAGATGGATCTTCCTCCCGCAACGTGTTCAAGCCCACGGCAAATTTGTCCTCATCACCGGGTGAATCACACGCCAAGGCCCCGTGAATGCTGGGTGCGGGATATTGCACATCGGGCAGCAGCACGGGATGCGTCCGGGCACAAAGCGTGTTACCGGTATGAGTGTCGCGCAGTTTCACGGTCGCGCCAATATCACCTGCCACCATGCGGAGAACCGGCGTGCGTTTGTGGCCGTTGAGCACGTAGATTTGTCCGATGCGTTCGGTGATATCGCGTGCCGGGTTGTATAATTCCTGCCCGGTATTCACTTCACCGGAATAGATCCGGAAAATCGACAGTTCACCAACCCCCGGCTCGTTCATTGTTTTAAAAACATAGAGGGCCGGATTCCGGTCATCCAGATTCACGACCACGGGTGCTCCATCCGGATCCCGGCCCGTCACCTGCTTGTGATCCACCGGTGAGGATTCGTATTTGGCAATAAAGTCCAGCAACCTCGCCACTCCGATGTTGTTCAGCGGGGAAGTGGCAAATACCGGCACAAACACCTGATTCTCCAGGGCCTGGTGCAAACCCGACCGCAGTTCGGATTCATCGAGTCCGTCCTGGGCAAAAAACTTTTCCATCAAGGCGTTGTCAGACTCGGCCACATACTCGATCAACTGGCGATGCAGGGCCTTGACCTCCTCGGATTGGGCACCCTCGACCGGACTCTCAGTGTAGTCACCCGAGCCGTCGGTTTTATAACTCACGAGTTCACTGCGCATCACATCAAGCACCTCGTGGAAACCCGGCCCGGCATCAACCGGCACCGTGAGCGGAAAGACGTGGGCCCCGAAATGCTCGCGTGCCTGGGCCAGAACGGCATCGAAACTGGTGTTTGGTTTATCCAGACCCGTCACCACCATGATTTTGGGCAGATGGTAATCCTCCGCAATTTTCCATACCTTGTCGGTGCCCACCGAAACACCCTGGGTGGCGTTGACCACAATCACGGCAAAGTCACCCACCCGCAGCGCCGAGAGTCCCTCGCTGATAAAATCCTGGTAACCCGGTGTATCGAGAATGTTGAGTTTGGCCCCGGCCCATTCGGTCGAAAGCACGGTGGTGTGCACCGAGATACCGTGGTCTTTTTCACTCTGGTGAAAATCCGAGGCCGTGGTGCCGGCCTCGATCGATCCCATGCGCCCGATTTGCTTGCTGCAAGCCAGCATCGCTTCGGCGAGCATGGTCTTGCCGGCGGAGGCATGGCCGACCAAGGTGAAGTTGCGAATCTGGGGAGCGGGATAGTCAGCCACGGTAATCTCCTGGTTATTGGGTTGGGTTCAGGCCCACTTCCGGCCTTTCAGCATTGTCGCAGACATGGGGGAGAAATTCCCCGAGGTGCAACGGAACTGCCGTTGGCGGCATGTTCTCAATTTGAAGCCGAAGCGGGCTGTCATGTGGCCAAGATGGGTAATCCGGGCCGCGGAGCCAATCCTGAACCGCACCAAAGCCAAGCGATGCGCAGGCTTTGGCAAAAGATGAGCCTTCGGACCAGATTTCGATCCACGATGCAGGAGTGCCCTGGCGTGAGTATTTCAACTTCAGCAGATAAACTGCACTGCTTTCGCAGGTTATGCGGCCGGTCGAAATTGCCCCGTCGCGAGTGGGTGATCAGCGTTGGCCCTCATGGCAATACCCAACTCCCCTCCCCGCTGTGAGCGCAACGCGGTGCCATTTACCTGGTATGTAACCTGTGGCATGCCCGCCTATGCGGTGTTGGCGCAAGTGAGATTTGATCGCACCTTCACCGAGCTTGACGCCATCCTTGAGGCCTACACCCGTGGTTTTGCTCGCGCCCGCGAATTGTTTGGACCCGAAGTGCGCTACGATGGACCCGGATGGCCCGGCATCAGTTACAGCCACGTCAATGGTCTGGGCGCTCCGCTGCTTTTTCCCGTCAACAGTGAGGTGGGTATGGAGCCCATCCACCATTCATTGCGGCAAGGCATAGCCGCCCTGGAACAACCCACTGACTGGGCCACGGCCGGGATGATGCCATTCTATCTCGATCTCTGGCGACGCCTCAAACAAGCCCGGCCCGACCTGACTATTCCCTTTCGGGGGTGTGGTCTCGAAGGACCCATAACCACGGCATGGGAACTGCGTGGACACGATTTCTTCACGGATGCCTACGATGATCCGGACCGTTATCATGTGTATCTGGACCTGGTCACGCGCAGCATCGTGGACTACGCCGTATTTTTACGGCGAATCAATGGCGAGCCGGAGCGCCTGTCCGCGGCACTGGGCATGTGCGACGACATATCCGCCATGCTGAGTCCCGCCCATTGGGTGGATTGGGTGCTGCCCTACCAGGAATTGTATTTCGCACTGCAAACCGATGGTCCGCGCCATGCCCACATCGAGGGATTTGTGCCCGATCATCTGCCCTTTCTCGATCAACTGGGCCTGGCGGAATTTGATCCCAGTGTTTCACCGCGCCTGCGGGCGCGGGATTTGCGCGATCGCTGTGCCGTGCCATTTTTCTGGCGGCTCAATGCGATGCAACTGCGGGATTTTTCAGATCAACAGATTCGGCACTACCTTTTTTCCGGGGTGGCCGATGGCGCTTCCGGGGTGTTTCTCAACATCCATCGTGATACCTTGGGAGACACAGCCGTGCACAAGATCCACATCTTCATGCAGACAGCCAGGGATATCGCCGCGCATTTGGAGGACGGAGGCCAGCGCGATCGTTTGATGGAAGCAATTTGAGTGGATTCCGCTCCGGACCAACCTGACGGTCAGACGGAGGACGCCATTTTCGGCGCCACTGGCAGAACCCGTTCAGCCACCAAGAGACACTCCAGCCCAAAGGGTAGATAACCCGTATAACCCGCAGCCGGCATTTCAAAAATATGCCAGCGCTCAACTCCGGGCACCGTATAGACCCAATGGGCCAAGCTGTGAAAATTCCATAATTCCCAGAAAAACCCACAAACCAATGCCGCGACCATCCATGTCGCCGCTCGTTGCCAGTCTCCCCGCGCCATTTCACGAGCCAATGCCGACTGTCCTCGCCACAGGC
>JAIPJW010000204.1 GCA_021734075.1 Cephaloticoccus sp. | reverse complement strand
TGTCACGGGCCGGGTAAAACCAGCCAGTTAGGGCCGGGTCAAAACCAGCCACCTTGAGAGGGTTGTTTACGCCGATGGCGAAGATCGCTTCGCCGAAGGGGTAATGAACCAACTTAAAGTGAGCATCCAACAGTCGATCAACGCCCTTGCAGACCGTGGCTGGTCCCAGCGCCGCATAGCGCGGGAGTTGCAGCTTGATCGTGGCACCGTGGCCAAGTATCTGCGGCCAAAACCAGCCACTAACCCGGCCCTCGGCTCCGAGAGCGATCCACCGCCAAAACCAGCCACTAACCTGACCCTCGGCTCGCACCCCGGTCCCGCGAGCCTTTGTCAGCCCCTTGCCACCGAGATCGAGGCCGCCGTGCAGGTCGGCCTCTCCGCGCAGCGCATTTATCAGGATCTGGTGCGTGACCATGGCTTCAAGGGTGCCTACGGCTCGGTCAAACGGTTTGTCCGCCGCCTGGTGCAGGTCTACGAGTTACCGTTCCGCCGGATGGAGTGTGGGCCCGGCGAAGAGATGCAGGTCGACTTCGGCCAGGGTGCGTGGATCGCCGAGCAGGGTCGGCGGCAGCGCCGGCCGCACCTGTTCCGGGCCGTGCTCAGTCACTCGCGCAAGGGTTACAGCGAGGTGGTCTGGCGTCAGGATACCGAGACGTTCATCCGTTGCCTGGAGAACGCCTTTCGCCACTTCGGCGGCGTCACCGCCACCCTGGTCGTGGACAACCTCAAGGCGGCCGTCCTCCAGCCGGACTGGTTTGATCCGGAGCTCAACCCGAAGCTCCGCGCCTTTTGCGAGCACTATGGCACCGCGGTGTTGCCGACCAAGCCGGCGATGCCCCGGCACAAGGGCAAGATCGAGGCGGGCGTAAAATACGCCCAAGCCAACGCGCTCAAAGGTCGCACCTTTGGCAGTCTGGCCGAGCAAAACGCGTTTTTGGCCGAGTGGGAGCGCACCGTCGCGGACACCCGGCTGCACGGCACCATCCGCCAGCAGGTCGGCACCTACTTCTACCAGGCCGAGCAACCGGCCTTGCGGCCGTTGCCGGCCGCGGTGTTTCCCTGCTTCGAGGAGGCGCCGCGCAAGGTGCATCGCGATGGCCACGTCGCCTTCCAGCGGGCCTACTACTCGGTGCCACCGGAACACCTCGGCCGCGACGTGTGGGTCCGGGCCGAGGCCCGGTTGGTCCGCATCTTCAATCAACACTTCGAGCCGATCGCCGTCCACGCCCGGGCCGAGCCCGGCCGCTTCGCCACCGATGACACTCACATCCACGCGCACAAGCGCGTCATCATCGAGCGCGGCGCCGACTACCTGGTGGAGCGTTGCCGGGTGGTGGGCGCAAACAGCGGCGCATGGGCCGAGGGCTTGAGGACCCAGCGCGGGCCCGAGGCGATGCGAACCTTGCAGGGCCTGCTGGCCCTCGCCCGCGAGCACCCCGTCATCGAGCTGGAGCGCGCCTGTGCCCGGGCCGTTCATCTGGGTCTGTGGCGACTGCGTGATGTCCGCCGGTTGCTCCAGCACGGCGAGCAAGTCGTCCAGGTCGACTTCCTCCAGGCCCATCCGCTCATCCGCGATCTGAGCCACTACCAACTTTCCTATGAACCAACTCCAAACTCTGCTCCATGATTTACGGCTCTCCGGCTTGCGCGAGACCCTGACCGTGCGCCTCCAGGAGGCGCTCGCCAACCGGCTCACCCACGAGGAGTTTTTGACCCTCGCTCTCCAGGACGAGGTCAACATCCGCCACCAGCGCAAGATCCAGCGTCGGGTCAAGACCGCGGACTTTCGCACGCTCAAGCCCCTCGACGAGTTTGACTGGCGCTTCAACCCCTCGATCCCCCGCAAGCCGATCTACGAGCTGGCGGCCTGTCATTTTATCCGCGCCAAGCACGACGTGCTCTTCATCGGCCCGCCCGGCACCGGCAAGACCCACCTGGCCCAGGCCATTGGCTTCGAGGCGATCAAGCAGGGCTTCACCGTCTGCTACCGCTCGATCTTCGATCTGGTGCGCGACTTCCTCGCCCAGGATGCGCTCCAGCAGCGCGACCGGGTGCTCCAGGCTTACCTCAAGAGCGACCTGCTCATCATTGACGACATGGGCCTGCGGGCCCTGCCCAAACACTCCGGCGAGTATCTGCTGGAGGTCATCATGCGCCGGTATGAAACCCGCTCCACCATCATGACCAGTAACCGGCCGCTGGAGGACTGGGGCAAACTGCTTCAAGATGTGCCCACCGCCGGCGCCGTGCTCGATCGCTTCCTGCATCATGCCACCGTCTTCGCCATCACCGGCGAAAGCTACCGGCTCAAAGACCGTGCCCTCGCCAAAACCGGAGGCAAAAAACATGTCTGACCATCGCACGCCCGCGGATTGGTCGCGCCCTGCGGCAAGCTCTTCGGCTCCTGTCCTCGGGCGCGACCAACCCGCTCGTCCGGCAAACGCACCTTTTACCTTGTCCTCTCCCTCCAATCCTTCATGACATCCGCACCCCTTCAGGGTGGCTGGTTTTGACCCGGCCAGAAGTGGCGGGTTTTAACCCGGCCGGTGACACCAAACTTAAGTCGCTGTTCAAAGGATGTTAACTCCGGTGACAAAAGGTTACATCGGCACAAGCTGAATGATAGGACATCATAGTCCAATCCCTCTGACCAGTTCCTCAATTGTCACCTTGTGGTGCAGAGCAACGGCCTTGAGGATGCCGTGCAACGTTCCCAGCTTTATCGGGTTGTGATTTGGGATCGTTACGTGGTGTTGCCCACCTTGTTGGGTCGTTAGACGAATATGAGAACCGTCCTGCCGAATCTGCTCGTAGCCAAAGGCTCTCAGGGCCTTCGTTAATTCAGCTCCACCAAGATCCCGAGGGATTTTCACGTCGCCAGCACCTCGTCGCGAACAAAATGCAGTCGGATCATCTGCGGGAGTGGTCCTGGTCCACCATCACCGAAATGGCATTGAACGGCCTCACGCACGTTGGTCCGTAATATCTCAAGGGTATCGCCCTCGGTGAAGATATCCTGCCCCAATGCTGCGGCTGTGTAGCCGCCATCGGTCTCGTCCTCCCGCACCTCAAAGATGATTTCCGTTGTCATGCCAAGAAAGATAGGGAAGCGGCCCTTGTCCGCAAGCTCGGGCTTTGGCAGCCAACCAAGTGAGCGTAGCCCCATCACGCACCCACCGCCTTAAGGCGGCGCGGTCAGTCTTGCTCTGTCATCCCGGCATTGGCGACCCCCTTTTGCCCCCCGGCTATCCATCCGCCGTTACCTTTTCGATATTCGGTGGTTTCCAAACATGACTGGCACGACGTGTGCCGTTTTGTTTTTGGGTTGGTCTCCCATGTCTTCGGCACAATCCTATTTTCGGCTGTTAGCCTTTTACAATGGCAAGCAAGATAATGCATGCGTTTACGAGGCATAAAACCATGAACCGGATACCCAAACTACGGAACCTAGTTAAATCATCGTCTGCAGGATCGAACGGGCGGCGTGAAAATAATATCTCGGAAACAAGCCGGTTGCGCGCGGGTATGGCATTCGTCCATTCTCGAAGAGAAAAGCGAGGTCGCCAGAAAAAGCCCACCGGGGTTCCAAGCGCTTTCCAACGCAAATTGTCACTTTCGTGCATTCGCTTCACCAGTCGATCAAATGCCCAAGCCGCCGCAATCCAATGATAGATAGCTGCTATTGAGGAGATAATCGCAATCGGAAGTAGCAAATTAACTATCATATCAATCCTTATTAATTCCCGGTGCTCTCCAGAGGCCAGATACAGCGTCCACCACTGACCAAGTATATCCAATACTCATTTGTGGCGTGGCATTAGGAGTTGTCACACCTACTCCGAATTGGGCACCATTGTATCCGTTTCCAAAAACACGGTTGGTTTCACCACCAATTATCAATCCACCTGCAGCCCCACCAGACATTGATGGACCCGTTAGGTCATTGACTGACCTTGCATCAGTGTAGGTATAGACAAGATTAGCACTAAAACCAGTTGCTGACGGAGTATGAGCTATTGAAAACTGCACATCCCAATTACCGCCAATATCCCTTACGACTCCGAGGTCAACAGTGCCACCGATTCCGTTCCACGCGGCAGTGAAGTTGGTGCTTGCGCCATGCGTTCCGAATGTTTGATGCGTAGCCGAAGACCCCGAAGTGCCATTTGGAGCATATCTGTTTTCATTCACTTCGTATTGGTCCATTGTGAATACACCCGATGTAAATAGGGAGTAACCCGAGTAATCGTCCTCAGACGGAGCCATTGTCGTATTACCTCCCGAGTTAGAAGAATTTGTCCCACTCCGCGTTACGAAAGTCGCGTTTGCCGAACCCGAGGTGATTTCAACGTCAAAGCCCCAGCTCTTATAAGAGTAACCGACTTCGCTGGATACGGTCATGCTATGACCGGGAACTGTAAACTGATCGTGATTCAGAGAATAAGCATCAATCACTGAGGCTGCGATGGGGATTCCCGAGGATGTAATCGGGCCGGCGGATTCAGTGGTAAACACACTCACTCCCCCGTTGCCCCAGATATTCGGGGTGCTGTCCTCTAATTGGAAGATCATGCCCAGCAGGTCCCACCGGTTAACAGGATTATTCCCGACAAACGCATACAGGTTGATCCCGCCCTGTTCCTCGATGGGGTCGCGGTTGATGAAGCGACCCAAACTTGGGCTGTAATACCGTTGGCCAGATATTGCTCCGCGGGAGCCCGGGAACTGCGGTTTTGAGGTATCAATCCGACCGGTGCCGGAGGAGAATTTCGGGTTGGCGATCACGGTATTGTCCAGAATGTAGTTGGTAGCCGCAGGCATAGAATCGCGGAGTTGCTACGCACTCAAGCCAACAGGTTCATCGCTGCCAATCCTGGTTTCAACCTAGTGCGGGTCGATCCCGGCGAAGGCATACTTTGCAGGGAATTGACACTTTTTAGGTTGTGTATCTTATGTGTTGACATACACCGTTCCACCCATGGCCACCGCAACCGCTCAAATTCATCTGCGCACTCCACCGAAAACCAAGTCCCTGCTCAGTCTGGCGGCGGATTTGTCCGGTGCGCCCAATCTGACCGACTACATTCTGCGTGCCGCGGTGGAGCGGGCGCAGATCGATCTGAGCAATCAGCAGACCTTTGCCCTGAAAAAGGGCCCTTGGGCCGAATTCGCCAAACGGTTGGACGCACCCGCGAAGAACCTGCCCAGATTGCGCAAACTACTGACCAGCCCCGATGTCTTCGACCGGTCCACTCCATCGACCTGAGCCCCTGGGCGCCCATCACCAAGTGGCCGCC
>JAIPJW010000203.1 GCA_021734075.1 Cephaloticoccus sp. | reverse complement strand
GGGTGATTGATATGTTACATCTCAAGTCCATCCGGATTGATGCCGAAGCCGGCATGGCGCACGTGCAGGCCGGGGCCAAGACCGGTGACATCATTCGCGCGGCGGCGGCGCGGGGGTGGTTCTATCCGCCGGATCCATCGTCCAAGGAATACTGCACCATCGGCGGCAATATTGCCTGCAACGCCGGAGGGATGCATGGCGGCAAATACGGCGTGACGCGGGATTTTGTGATTTCGCTGCGGGGCTATCTGCCCACCGGGGAGTTCGTGCAGTGGGGGACCGCGACCAAGAAGTTCGCCGCGGGTTTCAACCTGCGTGACCTATGGATCGGCAGTGAAGGCATGCTGGGCATCGTGACCGGTGCCGTGCTCAAGCTCGTGCCACAACCGGCCGCCCGGTGGACCCTGTTGACGGCTTTCAAGTCTGAAGCCCAGGCAATCAAGGCGGTGCGCGCGCTGTTCCGGCAGCGCATCCAGCCGGCGATCTGTGAATTTTTGGACCGGGAGAGCGTGCAATGCGCGGAGAGTGCCACGGGTCGGCCCGTGTTTGCCGGACAAAGGGATCGGGCGGTGATCCTGTTGGAATTGGCGGGTTCGGGCAGCGAAATCCGGGAGCAAAAACCCCTGTTGCTGGCCTGGGCCAAGCAATATGCGGTGGCCCATGGCACCGCCCGCACCCGCGACGAGGCCGAACAATTATGGGCGGTGCGGCGCAAGTGTTCCGGTGCGATGTTTGAGTTGGGTGATGCCAAGCTCAACGAGGACATTGTGATTCCCATGAACCGCTACGCGAACTTCATCACCTTTTTGGCGAAGCTCAAGAGGTCCACCGGATTGGCGATACCTACGTTCGGTCATCTGGCGGATGGCAACCTGCACGTGAACATCATGTATCACCGGGACGACCCCGGGGAGAGCAAGGTGGCCGAGCACGCGCTCGCGCTCCTCATGACCACGGTGGTCCGGATGGGCGGGGCGATCTCGGGCGAGCACGGCATCGGCTTGGCCAAGACGCCGTTTTTACGGGTCCAGCATTCCCCCGCCCAAGTGAAGGCGATGCAGGCGGTGAAATCCGCGCTGGATCCCCGCGGGATTCTCAACCCTGGCAAGATGTTCACGCAATTCGAGGTCTGGAAGCATGACCGCATCGCCGTCCACCTGCCCTGGGATCACAAGTGAACGGCTGAACCGCCACTGCCCGGGGAAAACGCCGACAGCATGGTCTGCCCGCGCGGGGGGCGACAATCCGCGGTTACGTCGTGGGGCTCACGGTCACAGGTGTTCCTCGTAAGTGATGTCGATCTTCGCGAGAAAGGCCTGCTTCTTCGCTATGCCTTGGAAGCGGATGCTGTGTGTGAGGGCGTCGTAAATATAGCCATTTTGCGGGTCCGGCTTCACTTCCTGGCCGTCCACGAGCACCCGGAGGCTCTTTTGATAGAAGGTTGCGCCGGGATCGATGGGATCAAGGGCGACGGCCACGGTGTCGGCGATGCGGTCGCCGAGCGCGGCGAGGGGTGCGGAGAAATCACTCTCGATATTCAATACTGTGCCACCAGTCAGCTCGGCGGCACGCCGATGCGAGATGTTGTTTGGTGACACGACGGCGTCGATCTCGAGCTTTCCGCGCTTGTTGCCCTTGGCGATGACGAAGGGACGCAGCACCCAGTAATTGATGTAGCCGTTGAGGGTCTGGCGGGCCTGCGGGTGGTCGGCATTGTATTCGGCAATCAAGTCGGGAAGTTTGCCGTCCTCAAACCATCGGGCTTTGCGGGAACCGTCCTTTTGCGGCTCCCAGGCAGCCATCCTCGTCTCCTCCTCGTCCATGAAGAACACCACGATGGTGGTGGCATCAGGCCGGAGAAACGCGTGCTCCTTGTTGTAGTAGCCGGCGACGAAATTATGCACAGCGGTAAAGGCGGTTCGGTTACTGTCGCCATTGGTGCCGACTTTCACCAGCTCGGCAAAGATGCCGTCGGGTGTTTCGGGCGTGACCCAGGGTTGCGGCATGAAAGGCAGTGACACGAGGTGACCGTTGCTTGCCACGCGCTTGTCGGTCTTTTTCGGCCGCCCTTTGCGATCGAGCACCGGCATTCCTGTCCGGTCGAGTTCAAGGGAGCTGACCTCCTTGAAGTAGGGTTGCTCGTCTTCCGGAACCCAACGCTGCCGGTTCACGAAATCAGTCGTCAACACCCCGATGCGGTAATCGAGATCACGGGTGTGAAAGAGTTGGCGAAAACGGCGCAGGTTGGCGGCAATGCGCTGCTGGTGCGCGGCCATCGATGGCGAATTGTTGATGACAAACACGAGATCGACCTCGCGGCTGCGGGAGCGGTCCGCCGTGACATGCTTCTGGCGGCGGATCGGCTCGATGCTGACGGTGATGGCATTCTCCACGCCGAGCTGCGGATTGTTTTCGTCAACCGTGTAGTATTTGAAGCGGTCCTCGCCGATGAAGCCGGGATCAGGCGCATAAGTGAGCTGGCCGGTGGCGCGATCAAGTGTGGCCGTGCCATGCCGGGGTTTCGCCTGGTCGTCGAGGACATAGGACACCTTCGACTCGGCGAGGCCGATGCGGTCGGCCGGCGACATGAAATCCTCGTGACTGGGGAGATTTCGTTTGATCGGCGTATTCGGGCGGGTGGTCAGCGAGACACCGCGCACATTGATGAAGCGCAGGTGACTCGCCTCGACATTGACCTTCTCGAGCATGATCGGCGGCGGAGGCGAAATGGTGATCACGACCGAATTCTTGAAGGCCAAGCCGGAAGTCTCGTTGCGCACGGTGTAGGCAAACGAGTCCGTTCCCGTGAAATTTTCCTCGGGTCGATACGCAAAATAACCGATACGTGATGTCTTGGTCAGGAAGAAATCCGCTTCATCATCGCCCCCCGCCAGTCCCAACCGGCCATGGAGCGGCTCGGTCGTGATGGTGTAGACCAGATCATTGCCCAATTCGGTGCTGAGAATCTCGGGGGCCACGATGAGCTGCCCGTGCGCTCCCGCGGTGCTGTCGCCCGCGACCTCCATCGGTGCGACAGAGAAGCTCGCTCCGGTGTCGTCATATTTGGAGGCGGGGGCATCGGCGGCGAAAACCGGTGCCATCGCGAACAGTAGCACGGGCCCCAGGACGCGCTGCCCTATGCAGACGAAGGATTCGAGTTTCATGGTTTGAAGGATGGGTGAAGTTTAACCTCTGATGTGTCATGTTGTCGACAGCTAGGTTCCCTGAAGGTTGGGAACGCGGGAGATGACAGGCTGCCAACCGGCCCACTGCATTAACGGGATAGCTGCCCCGCCAGGAGGATCATGGCTTCCCTGTTCGGGGTTTGGACCCAGACCGTGATCCCTCTGCATGGGAACCGCCCCTTGGCCGGCTCAACCGGCCGACACGGAGGACCGCCGATTGCTCACATTGTTGCCGTCATCGCGCCGCAGCCACCAGTAGGTGGTCGACGACAACATCACCAATGTCCCCATGGTGAGAAACGCAATGTGCAGTGCCGGAACCACCTCGGCGGGGTTGGTTTGATCGAGGCCGCGCAGAAACCAGCCGGCGACCAAAGAGGCGAATGCGACCCCGAAACTGAAAGACAGCTGTTGGCTGGTGCTGGCGATGCTGCTGGCTTTGCTGGCATCCCGGTCGGCCACGTCGGCATAGACCAGCGAGTTCATGCTGGTGAATTGCAGCGACATGAAAAAGCCCTGACAAAAGCTCAGCAGGAGAATGGCCCAAACCGGGGCGCCGGGCCCTATTTGAGTGAAAAGCAGGATGACCACCCCAATCAACAGGGTGTTGACGATGAGAATCGAACGGTGACCGAAGCGTGCCAGCAGTGATTGACTCGAGATTTTCATCAGGATGGCGGCGGCGGCCGTGGGCATGGTCAGGAGTCCGGCCTGCCACGGCGCGTAGCCGAGTCCAAGCTGATAGAGCAGGGGTAGGAGAAAGGGCATGCCACCGACTCCCAGTCGGGTAAAAAAGCCACCAAGCACCGACAAACGAAACGTGCGCCGGCCAAACAACCACAGGGCCAGCAATGGTTGGTCGGTCCGCCGGGAATGCCAGCCGTATGCCGCCAGCAAAAACAGGGAGCCCGCGGTCATCAAACTCAGTTTCCCGGCAGCCAGACTGTGCTCGCCAAAAACCTCCAGAACGTAGGAGAGCAGCGCGATGCCGGCGCCAAAAAGCAAAAAGCCGGTGCGGTCCAGTGGATGGGAGTTTTCATCGCGATAATCGGGCATGTAGCGGCGCACCAGCCAGAGACCGGCAAACGCGAAGGGTAGGTTGATGAAAAAGATGATGCGCCAATGCAGCCAGTGCACGATGACGCCGCCGAGAAACGGCCCGATCATGGGTCCGATCAGAGCCGGAATGATCACATAGTTCATGGTGCGGATCAGATCCGAACGGGGAAACGTGCGCACCAGGGCGATGCGACCCACCGGGGTCATCATGGCCCCACCCATGCCCTGCAGGATGCGCGAGGCCACCAGCATGGGGACATTGACGGCCAGTCCGCACAACAGTGAACCCAGGGCGAATACCGAAACCGCCTGTAGAAAAACTTTCCGGGTGCCGAAGCGGTCGGCCATCCAGCCACTGACCGGGATAAACACTGCCAGACTCAGGGTGTAGCTGGTCATCACCGCCTTGAGCGCGAGCGGGGCGACCTGCAGGTTTTCCGCCATCACGGGCACCGCCGTATTCACGATGGTTGCGTCGAGATTTTCCATGAACAACGCCACGGCAACGAGCCACGGCAAATAGCGTTGAACTTGATCGGTCGGCGTGGTGGGCACGGGCAAATGGCTACTGGGAAACAGTAACGACGCAAATATGACCTGCATTTGGGGGCATGATCGCCAAACTTATTTTGCAATTCCGGCCCGCGATTCATACTGGTGGGGCTCTATTTCGGCTGGTGCCTTAACCTTCGCAAAATTGCCGCCCATGAAATCACGTTTCTTTTTCCTCTCCACCTTGGGTTTGTTGCTGTGGGCGGGTCCCGTCGCTGCGAAACCCGGGCAACCGGCCGCCGGCTTCTCCGGCGAATGGACCCTGCTCCCGTTCAAGAGCGCGCAGATTGATTTGTTCAACAACCTGGCCTTGAAAATCGAATTGCAGCCCGAGGGCGTGACCCTGGCCCAAATCTGGGGACAGGGTGGTTACAAAATGACCGACCAGATGACCCTCAAGACCGACGGGTTGGTCAACCGTGTGCCGGTGACCAACCGGGTTTGGAACACCCAGCCCTTCATGGGCGTTTCCATGAAGGTGGGGGTGGATCAACAGGTCACGGCCCAGT
>JAIPJW010000202.1 GCA_021734075.1 Cephaloticoccus sp. | reverse complement strand
ATGCCAGCGACGGCGTGGTCCGACTCCTCCGCATCAAACCCCGGTCGGCCGCCGCCTCCGTGGGTGACGAGGAAGTGCGCGCCCTGGTCGAACAGGGACTGCATGCCGGTGTCTTCAAGCGCGCCGAAATGGAAATGGTCGACAGCGTGCTCGAACTTGATGACTACCCCGTCACCGAGTTGATGACACCCCGGCCCAAGATCGTTTTCCTCAATCTCGACGACCCCGAGGAAACCAACTGGCGCAAGATCGTCACCAGCGGCCATTCCTATTTCCCGGTTTACCAACGCACCCGTGACCAGGTTGTGGGGCTTGTGTCCGTCAAATCCCTGTGGGCCCATTCCGCCATCGGCGTGCCCACCTCGCTGAAAAACCTGCTGGTGCCGCCGCTCTCGGTCTCCGAAAAAATGACGGCCATCCAGTTGCTGGAAAAATTCAAGAAGACCGGCAAACACATCGCCATCATCACCGATGAATTTGGCGCCATCCAGGGTCTGGTCACGCTGATCGATGTGCTCGAGGCCATCGTGGGCGACCTGCCCGATCATGGCCCTTCCCGCGAACCACCCAGCGCCCATCAGCGGGAGGATGGTTCGTGGCTGATCGATGCCACCCTGCCGGTCAGCGAATTCAAGGAAATCGTCAAGTTGGAAGACAATCTGCCCCACGAGGATGAGGCCGACTTTCAGACGCTGGGCGGCTTTGTCATGACCCAGTTCGGACGCATCCCCAAGACCGGCGACAACTTCGAATGGCGGCACCTGCGCTTCGAGGTCATGGACATGGACCGGCACCGCGTCGACAAGGTCCTGGTCACCGTCAAGGCCGTGGCCGCCGACGATCCCGCCGAGGCATCCGCGTAAGTCCGGGCTTGCGCATAACTTGTCGGCAAAAACCCTTTGCTTTCATCCCGGAGCCCGTTGACGTTCCGTATATGGCTGACCCATGCAAGACCAGTTCACCGGCCAAACCACCCTCCTCCGGGGCCGCACCCTCCCCGGCCCAGACGAAAGAAGCGCTCTTCAAGACAATCACGAGCGACGATTGGAAGCGCTCGCTCGCCTCGGCGCGGCGGCAGCCCAATGCGGTCTCCGCGCAGATTCGGACCGCGATCTCGTCCTCCTCGCGGAAGACGAAGTAAGCCTGCTCGAGGCCACCGGCGGTGAATGGGCCGCCTTGGGCGACGCGATTCGCCACTTCCGCCGGCTCGCGCCCCTGCTGTCGCTGGATGAATTCGGGTTCGACGGCGGCGCGGAAAATCCGCTGGAGGAACCCAACGCCCGCCTGCACCGCATCGGCGGCGGGGTCGAAGCCTGGGCCTTCGCGGCCGACGATGGTTCCGTCTACAAATTTTATCTGCCTCGCGAGGAAAAGCGCATTGGCAGTGCCTTCGGGTTCAGCACCGGCGATGAGTCGCTCCTCCAGGCTGAGGCCGGTTTGGGCGATTATCGCGCCCTGTTTGAAAAACTCCTGCTCATCCACGTTCTCGACGGCACCGCAAGCGAGGTGATTGCCCTCACCCCCGAGGGCATTGTGGTGGCCAAGCAGACCTTGGGCGATCCCTTGCCGCAGGGCGACGACATGTCCCCGTTTCTGCCCGCCAACCTGATCGAGATTCCCTCGCGCTTTCTCCGCGCCAATCGCGATCATCCGCGCCTGTTGTTTTTCCACGACCAGCCCTGGCTGATCGCCGATCTGCACGCGCGCAATTTTGTGCGCTGCGTGGACGGCCTCCTGCGCGTCATCGATCTCGTCGCGGCGCCGTGGCCCACCGCGTCGTCCCACCAACATGCCCTGATCGAGGACTGGTTGGTCTGCGTGCGGCTCGATCCCACCGCCCCGGCCCTCGCCACTGCCCACGACGACGAGCTGTGAATTGCCTTGGGGGGGGGCGACTGGCGCCAACACCCGCAGTGCTAAACTCCGGCTCACTCCCCTACGACCACTTTCAACACGTCGGCCGCCTGCTGGCTGGTCGAGGCGCTGTAGTCGGCCCACACGATCTTGCCGCCCTTGATCAGGTAGGCCTGCCGCTTGGCCAGACCAAAGGTGGTCGGCACCCCGAAGGCCTCAATCACCGACTTCTCCGTATCCGCTATCAACGTGAACGGCAGATGATATTTTTCCTTGAAGGCCTTTTGTGCGTCAGGCTTGTCGTGGCTCACTCCGATCACCGCCACACCTTTGTCCAACAACGCCTCATACGAGTCGCGCAGCGAACACCCCTGGGCCGTGCACCCGGGGGTGTCGGCCTTGGGATAAAAATATACCAGCGTGTAGGCCTGCCGGGCATAGACGTCACCCAACGCGAGCGAAGCGCCGGTTTCGGTGATACCCGTGACAAGCGGTGCGGGATCGCCCACTTTCAGGGCTTCGGCTTTGGAGAAAAGAGACATGGTGAGAAAGGAGACCAGAACCAGAATGGCACGGAGTTTCATGAGGCTAAGTCATAACCCACCAAACACATTTGGCAAACGGGGTTTCTATTATTCCAGAGGAACGACGCAGCGAAACCCAATGGTCGAGGCCCGGTCGAGCCCGGCCCATGCCAGACAGAACTTGGTGGACCAGTCGTTCGGCCGCGGCCCTCCTTCCATATACCACATGGAACCCGGCGCATCGAACCAGCTGCCACCTTTGAGGATGACCTGCCGTGTGTGCCCGTCGTTGCGTTCACTCTCCGTCAATTCCCACACATTGCCGCACATGTCCCAACACCCGGCTGGTGACACGCCCAGCGGAAACGCATCGACAGGGGTGGTGCCGCCACAGCGACCACTGTTGCAACGGTTTTCCGCCATGGTGTCACCCCAAGGGTAGTGCCGACCCTGCATGCCGCCGGCTGCGGCCCACCACTCTTCCTCGGTTGGCAATCGTTTTCCCGCCCAAGCCGCATAGGCCCGCGCATCATTAAGATCCACCTGCACCACAGGATGGTTTTCCAATCCACCTGGCACTACTCCGTCCAGCCAGTGCCGTAAAAACCCATGGGACTGCTTGGGGCGGTAGCCACTCACGGCCAGAAACCGGGCATAGTCCGCATTGGTCACCGGAAAACGATCAATCGCAAAACGCTCCCATTGTGCGGGGCGTTCCAGCACCCCTTGCGTGTGCACGATGCAGCCATCCCAATCCCACTGGTAGGGTAACCGCTCGGTGTTGGCTCCGGTGTAGAAACCGCTTTCCCGCCGCCGGTGCCGCACCCGCAACGTGGTCTCTCCCGCCCGCACCTCAACCATGCCCGGCGGGATATCCCCCGTCGGATCCAGGACTGGCACCGGAGTCAGCCGCTCGGGAATTGTTGGCCCCGTGGTATCCCAGTCCGCCCGAGCATCCGTCGCCGCCTGTTGAGTGAGGAAGACTTTGAACTCCTCCGTCACCGCCGCGGTGGGCAATGCCAGCAGGGCGGTCGCCCCACGGCCCCGCAACTGCACGGGCAGGAACTGCGTTTCACCGCGGGTCACTGGCTGGATCTCCCGACCAAGCACCAAATCAAAATAGCGGAATCCGTCAGCTTTCACGCATGCCGGTCCGTCACCGGCCCGCGCCGCTTCATCTCGATTGACCACGGTCCAGAGGCGTAACTCATTCTGGGCCAATCTCCACTGCGACGCGTATATTCGGGCCGTGCCCGTGGGGACAAGCGGCGTCCAATCCTCACTCGAAAAGACCTCAGAAAAACGCCGCAGGATCGGCGCCAGTGAGCGCAACAAGGAGGCGAAGCGCGCATTGTGTCCCGTCCAAGTGCAAAACATGTTTTCCCAGATCAGCATGCCCGACCCGTTCATCCATGCCGTATGCAGTTCGTCGGTCAGGTCGTAGGAAAACCGGTTGGTCTCATACTGCAAATGCCGCCGCTCAAACCACCGGCTGCGCAGCACCCCGGGGATCTCCACCTGATGGGCCATCGCCTGTCCCCAACTCATATGGTGCGAGGCCAAAGACTCCACCGCTGGCACACACTCGGGATTTAGCGTGATGCCCGGTCGCACCGCATCGAGCCGGCGCCTCATCTCCGCGTCGCCGCCGGTCATGGTGTCGAGAAACACCCCATCCACCCCGGTCGCAGCCACCAAATCGGCCAACGCTTCAAAGTCGCTTTTGGACCGGCCCCGCACCCGGGTTTCCCCGTTGGCGTAACGTTCAAGTTTTCCACCTTCCGGTCCTGCCGGTTCGCGTTGCGTGCCGGTGTCCCAGGGCTGGTAGGAGACAAACGTCCTCACTCCGGCGGCATGCAGCGCATCGACCATCGCACGCACGCCACCCAGACCACCGGGCCAGTCGCGATAGAGATCGTATTGATTGCGCGGATCAATCCCGATGCAGGGATAGGCGTTCCACAAGAGCACGCTGTCCACTCCGCCGTAGCGTGTCTGCATGTCACCCAGAAACCGGGCCACATCAAACCGGCCCTTCGCATGGTCGAACCACGCCTGTTCCGTCATCATCAGGAAATAGCAGAGGTAGTTGCGCCGCGCCCAGGCAAACTCCGGCCGGTCATAGGCCGAGCTGTCGTAGTGAATCAATTCCCGAACGCTTTGGCGCCAATGTTGCAGACTGTCCCGCCAAGCGGGCCAAACTGCGGGGTTTTCCGGCGCGGGAATGAGTGCGTGCATTCGGAAAAGCTCAGTGCCGCAAATATCTTCCCGCCGCAAGATTCGACTATCGCAATTGCTGTTGCCGCCCCAACCCGGAAGGGAAAGTCTTTCCTCCACCCCCGTATGAACGCCGCTTTGCTCCGTGCCGATATCCCCGACTCCAAGCTGACCGACACCGAGATCGCCCGATTTGCCGAACGCGGCTATCATATCCATACCGCCGTTTTTTCCGATGCTGAAGTCGCGGTCATCAATGCCGCCGCCGACCGGGTGATCGCCCGGGACTACGACAAGGGCGCCCCACCCGACTGCCGCCATGATCGCACCGCCGCCGACCCTCTCGCCGTCATCAAGCTGGACAACGTCTGGAAGGCCGATGCCATCCTCGAGGCCACTGCCTTGAGCACGCGGATCGGGCATATTGCCGCCCAGTTGATTGGCGCGCCGGGTATTCGCCTTTGGCACGATCAGTTGCTCGACAAACCTGCGCACGGTGGCCGGGTCATCACCTACCATCAGGACTGGGCTTACTGGCAGATGATTGCCGAGTGCCAAACCGTCACCTGCTGGATCGCTCTGGACGATGTGCGGCCCGATTCCGGGCCCATGGTCCTCGTCGAGGGTTCGCACAAGTTGGGCGTGTGCCCGACCCCGAACACCTATACGGGTGATCAGACAATGCGCCCGCCCCTCCCGGCCGACTTTCAAGGTCGCGA
>JAIPJW010000201.1 GCA_021734075.1 Cephaloticoccus sp. | reverse complement strand
GAGCACGAGCAGCACCAGGTTCACCACCAGCGCGGCGAGCGTCTGCCACACCCCCACCGTGTTCGCGAGCAGGAGCAGGGTGGTGATCGATGCCGGACCCGCAATCAGCGGCATTCCCAGCGGCACCACGCCAAATCCCTCAACCAGCGGCGCTGGTTCCTCCACCGCCGAGTGAATCAAATCCTGCGACGCCAGGATAAAGAGAATCAGGCCACCTGCGATCTGGAAGTCGCTCACGGTAATCCCCAGTGCCGTAAACATGCTTTGTCCGAGAAAGAGAAAGAGCAGGGCCACGCCGCCGCCGGTCAGGGTCGCCTGCCGGGCAATCTTGCGCCGCATGACCAGTGAAGTTCCCCGGCCAAGGGCCAGGAATATCGCCACCAAGCCGATGGGGTCGATGGCCACGAACAACGGGATGAAGGCCTGGATAAAATGCTCGAACATCCGCCCACTATCGCTGCCCCCATTTGCGCTGCAAGCTCCCGCCTGCCCCGGAAAATCATGTCCCCCCGGGAAAAGTTGTAAGATATTCCGTTGCCAACCCCTTTCCGCGACCCGCCATCTTCAAAGCAAGAAGAAGATGCCCCAATAGCCGGCCAACAGCGCCGGGATCAACCAAGGCAGCAGACACAGCATTTCCGCGCTGCCCCGCTTTGTCCCTCGCTTGGTGAGAAACCAGGCGGAACGCAGCGTATGACTGGTCCGCATCAGGTCGGAATGGGCGCAGGTGTGATTCGGCGGGAGAAGTGCGCAAAAGCCCAACTGGCGATCAGCCCGGTCAAGGCAAAGCCCGCCACCACCGCAAATACCTGTTGATGTCCTCCGGCCCCGGGCGTCCCGTCGAGCAGTTGCCCCATGAGCGGTCCCATGAACACATCGGGCGTGTAACCGATCACCGAGACGAGACCGACCGCACTGCCGGTAAAGGCCAGGGGGATGCAGCCCTCGCCCATGATCGCGAAATACAACCCGCGCAGGGCGAAGATGCCGAGACTGGCCGTCGAGATCGAAAGGATATAGATCCAGAAAACCCCGGATTCAATCACGCCGGTGGCCAGCACCGAACTCCCGATGACAATCAGGGCAAAACTCACCCGGGTCATTTTTATGGCGCCCACCCGGTCGGCTAGAAATCCGGCCCCGATCGCCGCGACCGGACGGAGCCAGAGTGAAACCAGCCCCACGCGGGCCGCGACCACTTCGTTGAGCCCCAATACCTCCTTGGCATACAGGGAAAAATCTCCCGTCGCCTTGTAGCCCACGTAGGCACAGATCACGATGAAGGCCTGCAACCAGACCGTCGGCATACGCACGGCATGTTTTATCCCGTCCAGATCAAACACCGGAGTCCCCATTGTCGGACGTTCGCGGTGCAGGGGCAGGGCAATCCAGATCAGAATGGCGGCGCCGGCGGTGATGGCGACTAACACCAGGATGACCTGCTGAAATGCCGCCGTGCGTTGCGCCAGAGTTGCCGAGACCACATCATTGGGCAGCAGGCCGGCATAAATTGCCACCAACACCGAACCCATGACCGCCGTCAACAAACCGCGGCCGCCGTCCAGCAGACCAAAGGCAGCCCCTTGCAGGGATTCACCGCCCCATTCCCGGGTCGCCCGGATCAGGGCCGACCAAAACAGGGCGATCGTGGTGAAACCCCAGTAGGCAAACAAGAGTTGCAGCTGGAATGGGGAGGGAATGACCAACAGCAGCAGGCCGCCGGCCGCCGTTGTGACCAAGGCCACCGCCAGCAAGCCCCGCGGAGCGAAGCGGTCCGCCAGGGGTCCGCCAAAAAAATACGCCACCATGGCCACCACCCCGTAAAAGGAAAAGGCCATCCCCAACTCGAGGTTGGTCAGATGAAAGACTTCCAGCAGCGTGGGCCGAAAAATCCGGGCCAGCACGAAAGGAAGAAAAAAGATGGATTCCCCTGCGACCACCAAGGCCAGCATGGCGAACCCCCGACGCCACCCGGCCCGGTGCCGGGGGGCCTGATTTTTCCCCGACATCAATCGATGTCCGCTTGGGTGAGGAAGTCAGCGGGAATCGGTGCCGTTACGCGGCCCACCAATGCGTAATACTGCAGGGGAACCCCCTCCATCGACATTCGGTGAATATAGCGTTCGAGCTGATAGACCTGCAGGTATTTCGAAAAAATCAGTTCCCGCACGAACCGGGAGAAACCGGTCTGGTCGGTATGATCGAGAAAAGTCTCCTTGATGTTGAAGGCCACCCAGCCGCCGTCCGGAATCAGGCGCAGGGCCTCGAAAAATGCCTCCGGTGGTATGTCGCCGAAACCCAGGGCGGCCACCGAGGTCAGGCAGTCGAAGTTCCATTCGCGCAGCTCTTGCTTCTGCTCCTCGTTCAACGCGGTGAAATCAGCGACCCAGTAATCATCGTAAACCATGGGCCGGTCCCGATACGCCGCATCGCGGGCCTCCGGGATGATATCCACCCCGACCACCCGGGCGGCGCCGATCTTGCGAATATTCTCCGCCATGATGCCGTTGCCGGCGCCGAGATCGAGCACGCGCAATTCGCTGCAGCTTTGTCTTTCGGCCGTCAGGCTGCGTTGCAGCAATTCCGTCACCTTCTGCGGTGAGGTGCACATCAACCGGTCATAGAACAACTGTTCGTAGAGCCCCGGCCGGGAGAAAATGGCATCGTAGTCATGGAAGAGCAGTTTTTTGCGCTGCCCATTTTCGACGATGTGGAAATAAGCCTCAGCTTGGCTGAGATCGTGTTCTTGGGAGGGTGGAAACTGGATACGGTGTCGTTGGGACATTATTTTCTTCATCAACCGGGAAACAAGGCCCGGAATATCATTTTATGGTTGGCTGGCAGGATCGCCTGAAGGGCGGGTGTGGTGAGATTGCGCGTCCATGCGACTGTATGAGTCGCAAGGGGTTGAAGGTTGAACCGTCCGATTTTAGGAAAGGTGGCGGACACGCATACCGAATCATCGCGGAAGCGTCAACGTTTCGGGAAATTTATACCCCGCCACCCTCTTGCATGAGCCTGCTTTTCACCCTTGTTTCGTGTTGATGAACCCCGCTACGTTGCAGGTTCGTATTTATGAAAATCGACGCCAAGCTCACGCCTCAGAAACTCCAAAAGAAGGTCGACCGGCTCTTCGCCCTCGCCGGCCAGAAGATCCAGCTGATCAACCAATCGTGGGATTCCACCAAGGGCACCCCGGTCTTCACCGAGCAGGGCAAATATACCTCGCGCGGTTGGACGGAGTGGACCCAGGGTTTTCAGTTCGGCATGTCGTTCCTCCAATACGACGCCACCGGCGCGGAGGAATTCCTGGCCCTCGGCCGCGAGAAGACCCTCAAATACATGGCCTCCCATGTCTCGCACACCGGGGTGCACGACCACGGTTTCAATAATGTCAGCACCTACGGCAACCTGCGGCGCCTGATGCTCGAGGGCGCCATGCCCTATAACCAGCACGAGATCGACTACACCGAGATGGCGCTGAAGGTCTCCGGGGCCGTGCAGGCCGCGCGCTACGCGCCAACCAACCAGAGCGCCCCCTGGTCGCCCCTGCCGGGCTCCCCCGGGGTCATCCCCGGTGGCTACATTTATTCCTTCAACGGCCCGCAGTCGCTCTTCTCCGACACCATCCGCTCGATGCGTGCGCTCGTCGTCGCGCACCAACTCGGCCATGTGCTGATGGGTGAGGGCGATCGCAAGATCAACCTGCTTCACCGGGCAATTGAACACGCCGCCACCACCGCACGCTACAATGTGTTCTTCGGCCAGGGGCGGGACAGTTACGACGTGCGCGGCCGCGTCGCCCACGAATCCATCTTCAACCGCAACGACGGCCAGTTTCGTTGCTCGAGCACGCAGCAGGGCTATTCGGCCTTCACCACGTGGACCCGCGGCGCCGCCTGGATCATCTGCGGCTACCCGGAACAGCTGGAGTTTCTCGATACCATCAAGGATGCCGAGCTCAAGGCCGTCGGCGGGCGCAAGGCCGTGACCAACCTCTTCCTCGAAACCGCACGGGCCGCCAGCGACTACTACATTGATGGCTACTCCGCCAAGGACGGCGTGCCGTATTGGGACAGCTGTGCGCTCAACACGCACAAGCTCGGTGATTTCACCAAGAAGAATGCGGATCCCTATAACGCTCACGAGCCGGTCGACAGCTCGGCGGCTGCCATCGCCGCGCAGGGTTTCCTCCGCTTGGGCAAGTATCTCACCGAAAAAGGCGACGCCACTGCGGGCAAGAAATACACCCAAGCCGGTCTCACCATTGCCAACACGATCTTTGACGAGCCCTACCTCTCGACTGATCCGAAGCATCAGGGCCTGATCCTGCACAGCATCTACCACCGTCCAAATGGCTGGGACCACACGCCCAAGGGTCGCAAGGTGCCCTGCGGCGAATCCTCCATGTGGGGCGATTACCACGCCATGGAACTTGCCCTGCTCATCCAGCGCATGGCGGAGAAGGAATACTACACCTTCTTCTGAGCATGCACTACCGCACGCTGGGCCGGTCCGGCTTGAAAGTCTCCGTCGTCGGGGTCGGAACCTGGCAATTCGGCGGGGAGTGGGGCGTGGACTTCACGCAGCCCGAGGTTGATGCCATTCTCGGCACGGCCGCGGATTGCGGTATCAACTTCATCGACACCGCCGAGTGCTACGGCGACCACCTCTCGGAGCGTTTCATCGGTGCGGCCATCGCCGGCCAGCGCGACCGCTGGATTGTCGCCACCAAGTTTGGCCACCACTTCCACGGCCAGTTCGACCGCACCTCGCACCTGGAGCCGGAGGATGTCGTGCGTCAGTTGGACGCCTCGCTGCAGGCGTTGCGCACCGACTATGTGGACCTGCTGCAGTGCCATTCCGCCAAGGACGCCGAGTTTGATACGGACGGACTTTGGGACGTCCTCCAACGCGAACAAGCCAAGGGCAAGGTGCGCCACCTCGGCATCTCCATCAGTCCGCCGACCAATCTCTACCAGACTGAAAAAGCGCTGGCCGTGGGCGCGAGCACGATCCAGGTGGTCTACAACCGACTGCAACGCGAGCCCGAGGCGGAGGTATTGCCTGCCTGTCGACGCGACAATCTCGGCGTCCTCGCCCGCGTGCCCCTGGCCAGCGGATTTCTTTCCGGCAAATACCAGCCCGGGGCCACTTTTGCCGAGCGTGATGTTCGGGAGGCCTGGATGAAGGAGGGTCGCGATGCCAAACTCGCGGAGGTGCAGCGCATCGCCGCCGCCGAGGTCCCCGCCGGCGTGCCGATGGCCCAGTGGGCGCTGGCCTGGTGTCTCAAAAATCCCGCGGTCTCCGCGGTGATTCCCGGTTGCAAATC
>JAIPJW010000200.1 GCA_021734075.1 Cephaloticoccus sp. | reverse complement strand
GTTCGTCGCGCAAATACGTCCACGGCCAGTTCCTCCCCGCCGGTGATCTCCCGGTTGATTGCCGTCAGCTTGTCCTGATCACTTTGCCCGATGTCCAACCGTAGCACGGTCAGTTTACCGGCGTCAGCCGCCGAGTGGCTCTGCTGCAATTGCGCGGCAAAGTCCGGATCCGGCAGCGCGGCTGATATTTGCATGCCTTCAACCCGATAGGCCGTCATTGAGACCGGCTCGTCGCGCAGGGCCACCAAGCCCAACGCATTCGCCGTCCGGAAATTCTGCCGCTCGCGGAACCGCAGCATTTCAAAGTTACCCGCCAGCGGCAGGTAACGGCTGACCCCGGCCTCCATGTAAAATATCCAGTAGTCTGTCGCTCCCAGCCTGGCCCGGGCCTGGCCCCGCAACGCGGCGGAGCTTCGTTCCCGCGAAAATGCGGTGCCCCGCAGCCCGGTCGACAGCCGGAATGTCTCCTCACGATAATCATCCAGCACGACCATGCGCCAATAGGGTTGGGCCGGTATCTTGGCCGGGTCAGTCAAATCGATGCTCACCGCCACACCGTTGTCCTGCTGGATGTCCGTCACGTCACCAAACTTGATCCGGTCGGAAAAACCCGTGCGCGATTTCTTGGACATGAAGCGCTCCAAAAACAAACTGTTCTCCAATTCGAAACGTGGGATCGCCAGGAATAACAGGGCCGAAACGACCACCAGACCGCCGAAAAGTCCGCCGCCGAGCAGGGCAATGCGCCAGTCCATCGCGGCGCGCACCCGGCGTCCCAACCCTGACCAGCTCCCCTGGGTCCAAGCCGGGATCTCCCCCGGTTTCACCGGCAGGACGGGTCTGCCCGACTCATTTGCCTGCACCAGGGTGACCACCAACAAAAATGCCAGGGCACAGGCACTGAAGGCCAGGATCTGCACGGCAAAGAGCAGCGACACCGTCAACACCCCCGCGAGCACGATCAAAAACAGGCCCAACACGATGATCTGCAGGTCGTCGCGGCGCTGCCGGTAGGTCACGCCGCGATAAAACAGAAGTAGCAGATCCAGGCGCACCAGCGCCGGCAGCACTTCAGTCGTCAGATAGATGTCGCCGATGAAGAATGCCACGATGGCGGGAAAAGCCAGTCGGTGCACCACCGCTGGCACCCGGGCCGGCAGGGCGGGTTTCCAGATCACGAGCAAGACGGACACCCCCGTCAGCATCAGCAGGGGCCAGGCGGGAATATCCAGATAGAATACCGTCGAGACCGACAACAGCACGAGCACGCTGCCCAGCAGCCACTTGAGCCGGTGCAGTTCCTCAAAATTAAGCTGTGGCCGTTTTTTCTCCATCGATCAGGGCGATTACGCCAAGGTTTCCCTCGGGCAAAAAGGTGATGACATTGCGCAGGTTGCCCGTGACATGAAAGGGCGCGGCGGAACCGGCCCGTATCACGGTTGGGGCCGGACGCGGTTGCAACACGGCAAGCTCGTCGAGCAGTGCCTCGTAATCCCGCACGTGCCGGATGGGACGCATGGCGTGCTCATCAATCGCCGCCGCACGCAGACTGCCAGCCCGGAAAAAATCCTCGGCCAGGGTCGCGACAAAGCTGATGAAACGCTCGAATTGTTCCGGGCGCGGCCATTGCGCCGCATCCGTCCACAGCTGCAGGGAATAACTCTCCGTGGTCTCGGCCGCGAATTGCCGCACCAACAACTGGCCCGTGCGGGCACTGGCCTTCCAGTTGATCAAGCGGTGGGAGTCGCCTGCACTGTAGCGCCGCAGGGTCAACAGGTCCGAACCGCTGCCCGCCCGGGCGGTGCGGGACGTCATGCCCGCCCAGCGAAAACTGTTCGCCTGGTGCCGCTGGTAGTCCACCGGTGCGGGCCAGACCGTGAGATCGCGCACCAGGCGCGCCGACAGTTTCTTGTTGAAGAAACCAAAAGGGAAAAAGGAACCCACATTTCTCAATGCAATCTCCCAGCGGCCGCGGTGCGCCGGCAACCAGTCCCAATCCAATTGCACGGTGTCTTCCGGATCGAGCCGGCCGATCAGGCGCAAATGGCCGGAGACCTCCTCGGGCACGTGGCGAAAGATCGCCTTAACATCCTGCCCCTTTGCCGTGAACGTGGTTTGGGGGAGAGCCGCACCATCGCGCAATGCGGGTCGGGCCGTGATCAGGCATTCCAGTCCGTAAGTCGGCAGCAACTTTTTGCCGTTCACCAATTCGAGTGAAATGGTGGTGTTCTGCCCTGAGCGGGCAACCGGGGGAAAAAGAAAACGCCAGCGAATCCGGGAAAAATTAAACCACGACAGCACGCCACTGAGAATCAGACAGGCCAGCAGCAGGGAAAGGGTGATGAATAGAATATTGTTTGATGAATTGTAAGCGGCGGAACCAATCCCCAGGGAAACCGTGATCAGGAGCACCCCCGATACGGTCGGCACCATGTGCTGCTCCCGGCGGGGAAAAATCAGGGCCCAGATCAGATTGCGCCAGCGATGGCGCACGCGCTGCCCACCCGGGACTCCCGGTCCTTCCCAGTCCTGCACCTTGGGCGTATCCGCCATGGCTCGCGTCAGACCGGCGGTTGGACGGCCGCGACAATGCGCTTGAGGGCCACGGTCACCGCACGCCGCTCCTCGAGTGGATCCCCCCCCTGTCGCACCGGGGCCAACCGGTGGGCAAAGACCGGCACCACCAACGCCACGATATCATCCGGCATGACAAAATCCCGCCGTTGCAACAAGGCCCGGGCCTGGGCCGCAGTGCGCAGGGCCAGACCGCCGCGCACACTGATGCCACCCTTGAATTCCGCCTCGGTGCGTGTCGCCGTCACCAGCTTCAAGATATAATCCAGCACACTGTCCTCGATGAAGACCTGGGCCGCCAACGATTGGAGCTCCGAGATTTCCGCGCGGCTGACCACCGGGTTCAGCGCAATCGCGTCATAGCTCGTGCGGGCGGTGCGCAGAATTTCCAATTCATCGGCCGTCCCGGGATAGCCCATGTGCAACCGCATCAAAAAGCGGTCCATCTGGCTTTCCGGCAGAGGAAAAGTGCCCTCGTAGTCCAGCGGGTTCTGGGTGGCAAAGACCATGAAGGGGGCGCCAATCGCATGGGCCACCCCGTCCACCGTCACCCGCGCGCGATCCATCACCTCGAGCAAGGCCGACTGCGTCTTGGGCGTCGCCCGGTTGATCTCATCGGTCAAAACCACATTGGCAAAAATCGGACCCTTCTTGAAGACGAAGTTCTTGTCCGCCTCGTCATAGATCGCCACCCCGGTCACATCACCCGGCAGCAGGTCACTGGTGAACTGAATGCGGGAAAACTCACAGTCCATCGACCGGGCCAGGGCATAGGCCAGCGTGGTCTTGCCCACCCCGGGCATGTCCTCGATCAGCACGTGTCCACCGGCCAAAAGCGCAATGAGCACCTGCTCGATGACCTCGTCCTTGCCCTTGATGGTGCGCCTCATGTTGGTCCGCAGCCGGTCAAGGGCCTCCCGGGCCGTCGTCATTTGCTCAGTCTGCACGAAATCGCTCATGCCGGAAACGCTACTGCAGGGTTTCCGGGGCGCAAATTCAATTCCAACATGATTGCACCGTCGGACGATCATCTTTGTCATGCCTCCCGCGCCATGCATCACCTCTTCGCCAAGTTATGGGACCGGCACAAGAATCCATGGAGTTGGTTCATGCGACCTTTGTTTGGTGTCGTGCTGTTTTACGGCGCCTGGATGCAAAGCTGGCCGGTCCTGCTGCTGGGTGGCATGGGCTTGGCGACCAGCTGGTGTTGGTTTCCCAAACCCAAGGTTGTTCATCCCTGGGTGGAACGATTCATTGAAAGGGAGAAACCCTTCGTCACTCCGCCGTGGACGGTCGCAAAAGTGGGCGCACTGGCAGCCGTGCTGCTCCTGATGATCGTGTCGCTCGCGGCATTCTGGCAGCGGAGCCTCAAACTCGGACTGATCCTGATGATTCTCGGCGGGCTGGCCAAGTCGGTCTGGAGCCTGCGGATCGCCGGCCGCGCCGGGTTGTTTGCCGCCGCTTTTGGCGTCTTTTGGGCCGCCCTGGCGGCCGTCCTCTATTTCAAGGTCGAATGAAAATCGGCCTCGATTCCTTCTCCTTTCACATCGCCCTCGCGGCCGGTGGCTACGATATCTTCCGCACGCTTGATTGGATGAGTGAGCTGGGATTCGCCGGGATCCAGATCAATATCAACGGTCCCGATGGTCGCTTTCTCGGACGTGACCCCTCGGACCTGGCCCACCTCAAGCGAGTGCGGTCCGCCTTGGAGCAAAAAGGATTTTTTGCCGAGGTGGGCGGGGGACATGTGACCGATCCCTCAATTGTCGCCGCGCAACTGCGCCTCGCAGCCGCCCTGGGCGCGGACACGTTGCGCACTGTCGTCGGATGGCAAACTTCGTTGACCCACACGATTGCCTTGGCCCATGCGTCACTTGGGCAAACCCTACCCCTGGCCCGTCAACTTGGGGTCCGGCTGGCGGTCGAAAACCACGAGGACATCACCGCCGCAGAGCTTGGGGGGCTACTCGCCGCCATTGGGGACCCTCAGGTCGGTGCCTGCCTGGACACGGGCAATGACATCGTGGTTTACGGGGATCCCGTGGGCGCCGCGCGCTTGCTCGCGACCCGCGCGGTTTCCACGCACATCAAGGATCAAAAACTGGTTCGCGTGGCTGGCACGATTTACAGTGTCGGTGTGCCTTTGGGCACCGGCGACATCAACCTGCCCGCCATCATCCAGCTGATCCAAACCAAGTCACCACTTGATCGAATTCTGATTCAGAACTGCACGGGCTATGCCGCCCCACTCAACAAATTCAAACGCCCAGATTTGCATCCCACCAGCGGTCACCCGGAGGTTCCCTCCTATGCCACTGAGGCCGATTTGCGCACCCATGGGTCTTTCCTCAGCCTCGACGGACTTTCTTCCGCAGCATTGACCGCCCTCGCTAAAATACAGCAGACCAATATTGTCCGGGACCTCGCTTATGTCAGGACACACTTGGCCGGCATATGACGCACCAAGCAACGATCCGGGGGGACCGCAGAAAAAGTGGACCGGTCCAAGCCGTTGTCGAAACCGTGATCACCATATAAGTTGGAGCTTCCTGAGGGTGCCGTGATAAGCATGCCTGTGAACGCCATGACGACTTCGCCGAAACCAACTGACTCTGCGCCACAATTCCCGCCGACGAACGTGGCCGGATCATGGCCGGTCATGCTCACACCCTTCACTGCAGATCGGCAGATCGACTGGCCCGGGTTGGACGCCCTGGTGGATTGGTATATTGCCGGAAACAGTCAGGGCCTATTTGCAGCCTGCCTGTCCAGTGAAATTTTTCACCTCACCCCGGATGAACGCCTGGCCGTG
>JAIPJW010000199.1 GCA_021734075.1 Cephaloticoccus sp. | reverse complement strand
CATCGATCTGGTTGGCCGGGTGGAGCACTCGGCGCATCCCGACTACCGGGTGGGCGATGCGGTGATTCTCAATGGCTGGGGCGTCGGGGAAAAGCATTGGGGTGGCCTCGCCCAGCAAGCGCGCCTGAACGGCAACTGGTTGGTGCCGCTGCCGGAGCAGTTAACCTCGCAGCAGGCCATGGCCATCGGCACGGCGGGCTATACCGCGATGCTATGCGTGCTGGCACTGGAGCGGCATGGCGTCACTCCGGCCCACGGGGAGATTCTGGTGACCGGTGCGTCCGGTGGAGTGGGCAGCGTGGCCATCGCCGTGCTGTCGCGGCTGGGTTTCACGGTGGTTGCGGTCAGCGGCCGACCGGAGGAAACCGACTACCTCAAGCATCTGGGGGCGGCGGAGATTCTGGAGCGGGCTTCTTTCGCAACCCCCGGCAAACCCTTGGCGCGCGAACGCTGGGCCGGCGCAGTGGATGTCGTCGGCAGCCACACCTTGGCCAACCTCTGCGCATCGACCAAATATCGGGGGGTTATCACGGCCTGCGGCCTGGCCGGAGGAATGGATTTCCCGGCGACCGTTGCTCCGTTCATTCTGCGCGGGGTGACGCTGGTGGGCATCGACAGTGTGATGTGCCCCCGCCCCGAGCGCCTCGAGGCCTGGCGGCGCCTGGGCCGCGATCTCGACATCGCGAAGCTGGCCGCGATCAGCACCGAAATCGGGCTGACCGAAGTGCTCCCGCTCGCCTCACAGTTGCTCAACGGCAAAGTGCGGGGACGATTGGTCGTGGACGTCAACCGCTGACCAGGATCCACCCCAGACTGAGCCGGCCACCAAAGCCGGTTTGTAATATAACAGGCGAAGTGACACCACAAAGGAAACACTTAGTGGACAGCACAGACAGGATAAGGGGAATGCCGAGAGTGTCCAAAATTGACAGCGCGGATGATGGGTGAACCCCGAAGGAGTTCTTTGGGGTGGGAACACCTTGGTCCTGCTACGGATCCCGGGTCGGGACTTGGCATGGACCGGTTTCTCGCCAACATCAACCCATGATCGTATTCGATGTGGACGGAACGTTGATTGGTGGTGAATCCAATGATTGGGCAAGTTTCGAGGCAGCATTTTTGACCGTCGCAGGGTTCGCTCTGGACAAGGCATTCTTTGCCCGCATTGAGGAAATCACGGCGCAAGCCATCGTCCATCAGGCCCTCGCGGAACTGCCATTGGCGGAACGGAAAACCAAGGAGAGTGCCGTGCGACACGCCTATGTCCAAAACCTGCAGGTGGCCCGGGATAATGACGCCGCGGCTTTTCCCGCAGCCGACGGAGCTCGCAGCCTGTTGCAGGAATTGCGGGCACAGGGCATCCCGGTCGCGATTGCCACGGGTGATTGGCGGGAAAGTATTTTGATCAAGCTGCAGGCCGCGGGGATTGAAATCGAGGGCATCCCGTTGGTCACCTCGTCAGATTTCTACAGTCGGGCGGACATCATTGCCGCCGCCGTCACCCAAGCCGGGCACACCCTTGACGAGGCAATCTACGTGGGCGACGGCCCTTGGGATCTGCGGGCCTGCCGGAAACTGGGGATTCCCTTCATCGGGGTGGGGCGCCGCCGCGATCGGCTGCAAGCGGCCGGAGCCATCCACCTGCTAACGGATTTCAGCCCCTCGGAGTTTCTGCGCACCCGGGCAGTGGCCATGTCGCCGGGCTGAGTGACTAAAATGTCTGCCATGAAAACATCCCCTGCGGACGATCTCGGGTTCACCCACCGGGTGCGCAAGGATGGCAGCGTTGAGGTGCGGCATTACGGGCGCCTCGCTGCCACCCTGCGCAACCAGGCCGCGAGTGAATTTGTTGATGAGGTTCAGTCACTGGATTTTGCCGAAGCCCAACAATTAATGGCCCGTCTGACCGGCAATTACAAACACGGCAACGAACGATTCGCCCGTGAACATCCCCGCAATCGGCCCTGACGCGCCCTATCGTTGGCGGCTCACGCAAACTGGCCGGCAGCCGCGCAGACCAATCTCGCCGGGGTTGCAGGTTTGACGGGTGTTTTCGCCCTGCGACTGCGTTGCTTAGGTTCCGGATTAGGGTGCCTGTTATCGTTTTGGTTTTCAGAGAAATACTGGCCCCATTGCCTCCGGAATCATAGGCTCGGTCCACAACAAACGCGTGCCCGTGTGGCACGGATTTACCTCAAAACCAAAACTTGGAAATCCCCATGAAAATAATCAGTGCAGTCATCAAACCATTCAAGCTCCAGGAAGTGAAGGAAGCCCTTGTCGCCGTGGGCGTTGAGGGTCTAACCGTCACCGAAGTCAAGGGCTACGGACGGCAGAAGGGCCACAGCGAAGTCTACCGTGGCAGTGAATACACGGTCGATTTTCTCCCCAAGGTGAAGATCGAGATCGCCGTGAGTGACGACCTGGTCGAGAAGACGATCAACGCCATCGTTGAATCAGCCAAAACGGGCAAGATCGGCGACGGCAAAGTCTTCGTCCAACCCCTGGCGGATATCGTGCGTGTGCGCACGGGCGAACGTGGCGATGTGGCCATTTGAGCCCCGCCACAAGCCGCTTCCTTCCCACCCCCAAAGGATATCCCCATGTCATTACAACTTACTGATTTTCTCAACGGCCTCCGCGACCGCTATCCCTCGGAGACCGAATTCCTTCAGGCCGTCACGGAGGTCGCCAAATCCGTCTGGCCGTTCATCGCGCAAAACGAAAAATACTCGAAAGCCCGCATCCTCGAACGGATGGTGGAACCGGAACGCGTGATCCTGTTTCGCGTCACCTGGCCCGACCGCCACGGTGCGGTGCAGATCAACCGCGGCTTCCGGGTGCAAATGAACAGCGCCATCGGCCCCTACAAGGGCGGCCTGCGGTTTCATCCCTCGGTGCGTCTGGGCACATTGAAGTTCCTGGCGTTTGAACAAGTTTTCAAGAATGCCCTGACCACGCTGCCCATGGGCGGAGGCAAGGGCGGATCGGACTTCAACCCGAAGGGCAAAACCGACGAGGAAGTCATGCTTTTCTGCCACGCCTTCATGGCGGAGCTCTATCGGCATATCGGGGCCGATACTGACGTGCCCGCCGGCGACATCGGCGTGGGCAGCCGCGAAATCGGCTACCTCTTTGGCTACTACAAGAAGCTCTCCAACGAATTCAGCGGTGTGCTTACCGGCAAAGGAATCAATTGGAGCGGCAGCCGCATTCGCGAGGAGGCCACGGGCTACGGTCTGGTGTATTTCGTCGAGGAAATGCTTCATACGCGTAGCAACAACCTGAGTGGCATGACCGTCGTGATCTCGGGTTCGGGCAACGTCGCCCAGTTTGCCGCCGAAAAAGCCATGCTCATGGGCGCGAAGATCGTGACCTTCTCCGATTCGGACGGTTTCGTGCACGATCCTGAGGGGCTCAATGCCGAGAAGCTGGCCTTCCTCAAGGAACTGAAGAACGTGAAACGCGGCCGGATCTCGGACTACGCCAAGCAGTTCAAGTGCGACTATCACGCGGGCAAGACCCCGTGGGGCGTCAAGTGCGACGTCGCCCTGCCCTGCGCCACCCAGAACGAACTCAACGTCGATGACGCCAAGACCCTCTTGGCCAATGGCTGCATCAGCGTGGGCGAAGGCGCCAACATGCCCTGCACGCTCGAGGCCACGGATGTCTTTCTCGAACAAAAGATCCTCTACGGCCCCGGCAAGGCGGCCAATGCGGGTGGCGTGGCCGTCAGCGGACTGGAAATGGCCCAAAACAGCATGCGCCAGCGGTGGACCCGCAATGATGTGGACCGGAGGCTGCATGACATCATGAAGGCCATCCACAGCCAGTGTGTGCGTCACGGCGAACAGGACGGCTGGGTCAACTATGTGGACGGCGCCAACATCGCCGGTTTCCACAAGGTGGCCGAGGCCATGCTGGACCAAGGCCTGGTGTAAGGCTTGCCCCGGGTCCGGGGTGAACGATCCGGACCCGCCCCCTCCCCACTCATGGGGCTTTTTTGCCCCCGGATGAAAGTCTTTGCTTTAATGAGCGTCCGGTCCGTATTGGCTGGGAAGCGATGATCGACGCGCCTTGGGGAGAACTCTCCATCATTCTCCTGATCCTGGGCGCCTCCGCCCTCACCCAGGGGTTGCTGGGGTTCGGGTTTGGGATCGTGGCCATGACGCTCCTGCCGCTCACCCTGGGTCTCAAGGATGCCGTCACGTTTCTGGCCCTGCTCAACGCCGTGATAATGGTGCTCTCGCTCTACTGGCAAAAGCGCGCGTTCCGGTGGCGCGATGCGCGTTTCCTCATTGGCGGGGCGCTGCTGGGCATACCCCTCGGGGCCATGCTGGTGGGGCTGCTTTCCGAACAAATCCTATACCTGCTTCTCGGGGGCACCATGGCGTGTATCGGCCTCGGGCATTTTGTCACCCGCGTGAAAATCCTGCGTCCCTCCAATCCGCGTTGGGAAGTTCCCATCGGCGTGGCCTCGGGTATTTTGGCGGCGAGCTTCAACATGGGCGGGCCACCCCTGGTGGCCTACGTCTATTCGCGTCAGTGGACAACCGACCAAGCCAAGGCGGTGCTCGCCTCGTTGTTTGTGGTCACGGGTTTTATGCGGTTGTTCTTCATCGGACTGACCGGGGTTGACCTGCCCAAGGTGCTCACTTGGGCGGCCATCATGGTAATCCCCACCGCCCTGATCCTGCGGGGGGCCATCGCCCTCGGACACCGGATTCCACATGAATTCCTCCGCCCGGTGGTCTTCGCCTACCTCGGCGGGGTCGGCCTCTACTATTTATTCCTGCATTGAGGTCGTGAAGGATTCCGGCCGGACGCGGGGAGCCGACGAACGGGCGTGGTAATGCGTGTGCAGCAGGTGATGCGACTTTTCGCTCAAGGGTTGCCCCAGGAACTCGCTGTAGAGCACCGTGATCGCCGGGTTTTCGTGCGACATGCGAAGCTGCTTGCCCTCGTCTTCGGCAAAGATCGCCTTCATGCGGGCAAGGCGCACCTCGTCGGTCGTAAAACGGGGCTGGCCGCCACCGCCGATGCAACCGCCCGGGCAGGACATCACTTCGACAAAGTGGTAGGAGGCCTCACCGGCCTTGATCTTTTGAATGAGCCGCTCGGCGTTGGCCAGGCCGTGCGCGACGGCCAGTTTCACCGTCACGCCTTCGAGAAATTTCCATTCCGGCAGGGTCTTGGGAATGGTGACCGACACCTCTTTCACCCCGGTCAAACCGGCAATGGGCGAGACGTGGAGTTTATCGAAGGGGAAGGGCTGCCCGGTCACGATACACCAGACGGTGCGCAGGGCCGCTTCCATGACCCCGCCGGTATTGGCAAAAATGTCGGCTGCTCCCGTGCCCAAGCCCATGGGTTGGTCGGGCTGGCCTTCGGGTTGGG
>JAIPJW010000198.1 GCA_021734075.1 Cephaloticoccus sp. | reverse complement strand
CCATGGAAATGCGGATTTCGTGCTTGCCGGTGGCGCAGTCGGTCAGGGTGAGAAACCAGACCATGAAGGGGTGGGTGCCCGGAAACCGCTTGGCCTGGATATTGGAGAAGACGCCCAGAATGGTGTGCTTGCCGGTGGCCGGATCGATGTGGACGCCGTCGCACATGAGCCAAGCCAGCAATTGCGCTTTCGAATGCATCCCCTAGTGGGACCCCGACTTTGGCGGCGCGCAAATCATTTTGCTTGGAGCGGACTGCCGGGCACGGCTTAACCAAGGCTGCATGGATCAATTGCCGCCATTTCTCGAATCCCTGGGCGAATATCCCCGCTGGTTCGTGGTGGCCTGTCTGACGGTGGTGGCCGCCGTGGGGCTCTGGCTGCTGGTCAAGGTCCTGAAATGGACGCTTTATCTGGTATTGGCCGTGGTTTTACTGGGGGGCGGGGCCACGGTGGTCTGGCTGTTGCTGCATAAAGCAGGGAGTTGAGGGTAATAACGGACTTTTTCTTGTCACCGTCGGGGGACAGGGCTTAACCCTTTCCGATGAAATACATTTTCGTGACGGGCGGAGTGGTTTCGTCGCTGGGCAAGGGCCTGACTGCGGCGGCCTTGGGCGCACTCCTGGAGCTGCGGGGGCTCACTGTCCGAATCCAGAAATTTGATCCTTATTTGAATGTCGATCCGGGCACGATGAGCCCTTTTCAACATGGTGAGGTTTACGTGTTGGAGGACGGCGCGGAGACCGATCTCGACCTGGGGCATTATGAGCGGTTCACCAGCGGCAAGCTCTCCCGGCTCAACAGTCTGTCCTCGGGGCAGGTTTATGAATCGGTCATTCAGAAAGAGCGGCGGGGCGACTATCTCGGCAAGACCGTGCAGGTCATTCCCCATGTGACCAACGAGATCAAGGATCGCATCTACGCCGGCGGCAAGGATGCCGATGTGCTCATCACCGAAATCGGTGGCACGACGGGTGACATCGAAGGCCTGCCCTTCCTGGAAGCGATGCGTCAGTTTGCCCTCGAGGTCGGATCGCGTGACGTGCTTTTCATCCACGTCACCCTGGTGCCTTTCCTCAAGGCGGCAGGTGAACTCAAGACCAAGCCCACCCAGCAGTCCGTCGCGAAATTGCGCGAGATTGGTATTCAACCGCACATCCTGGTTTGTCGCACCGATCACCCCTTGGATCACAGCCTGCGCGACAAGCTTTCCATGTTTTGCAACGTGCCGGTGAAAGCGGTGATCGAGTGCCGCGATGTCGAGCACTCCATCTACGAACTACCCCTGGCGCTGCAAAAGGAGGGCATGGCGGAGCTCGTGCTGGATCTTTTCGGACTGAAATCCACACCGCCGGCCAAAAACGTCTGGCACCAGATCGTGGGCCGCATTCTCAATCCCGCCCATGAAGTCACCATCGGCGTGGTGGGCAAATACATCGAACTGCAGGACGCCTACAAATCGGTCTACGAATCAATCACCCACGCGGGCATTGCCAACAATTGCCGGGTCAAGACCGTGCGGATCGATGCCGAGGATTTGGAAAAGAAGGGTGGTCTGAACATCCTGCGCAAACTTGATGGCATTTTGGTGCCCGGCGGTTTTGGCGACCGGGGCACGGAGGGCAAGATCGCCGCCGCCAAGTATGCGCGGGAGCACAAGATTCCTTATTACGGGCTGTGTCTGGGGCTGCAGATCGCCGTCATCGAGTTCAGCCGCAACGTGCTCAAATTGAAGGGCGCGGGGAGCGTGGAGTTCGAGGCCAGTCCGGCGCATCCGGTCATCAACATGATGGAGGAACAGAAAAAGATCATCGACAAGGGTGCGACCATGCGACTCGGCAGCTATGAGTGCGCCCTGACTCCGGGCACCATCGCCCACAAGGCCTACAAGGCCAGTCACGTGCGGGAGCGACATCGTCACCGCTACGAGGTCAACAACGACTACGTGGCGCGGTTGCAGGCGGGCGGCATGGTGATCAGCGGCCTCAATCCGCGTCGGAATCTGGTCGAGATCATCGAACTGAAGGACCATCCGTGGTTTCTGGCGGTGCAATTCCATCCCGAGTTTCAATCCAAACCGAATCTGGCGCATCCCCTGTTTGCCGCCTTTATTGCGGCGACGTTGAAGAACAAACGCGGGACCGGCGGGTCGAAGGTGAAATCAACCAAAAAAGCATGATCTTCAATCCCGCCCAACTCCTTGTGATTGCCGGTCCATGCTCGTTGGAAAGCGAAGCGGTCTGCCGGGCGGTGGCCACGGAACTCAGTGAGTTGCGGGTGGCTTATCCGGAACTCAATCTGGTCTTCAAGGGTTCCTTCGACAAAGCCAACCGCACCTCGGTCTCCGGGCCGCGGGGCACCGGGCTGGCGGAGGGGTTGAAACTACTGGCCCTGATCAAGCGTGAATACGGCTTTCCGGTGCTCACCGACCTGCACGAGCGCGAGCAGGTCAAGGCTGTGGCCGAGGTGTGCGATGTCATCCAGATCCCCGCTTTTCTCTGCCGGCAGACTGATCTGTTGCTCGCCGCGGCGGCAACGGGCCGCACCGTCAACGTGAAGAAGGGGCAATTTCTTTCCCCGCAGGAGATGGTGCACGTGACCGCGAAACTGCGCGAGGGGCAGGCGGGTGAAGTTTGGCAAACCGAGCGCGGCACGACCTTTGGCTATCAAAACCTGGTGGTCGACATGCGTTCGTTTGCGATCATGAAGCAAAATGGCCTGCCCACCGTGTTTGATGCGACGCACAGCGTGCAACTGCCCGGAGCCGGCAACGGCAAGAGCAGTGGTCAACGTGAATTTGTGGCCCCTTTGGCGAAGGCCGCACTCGCGGCGGGAGCCGACGGACTTTTTATCGAGACCCATCCCCATCCGGACCAGGCAATTTCGGACGGACCCAACATGGTGCCGCTGTCCGAGTTGCCGGAGTTGTTGGCAAGCTGTCTCACCGTCTGGCGCGCCGTGCGCAGTTGATGGACCAACTTCAGCGGCGGCCAAGCCGCTGCAGGGTGGCGATCACCCGATCGGGCCAATCGGTCAACAAGCCCTGGACGCCGGCGGCAACGAATTTTTCAACGGTGGTGGGATCATTGGCCCAAAAGATATTGGTGGGCAAATCGAGGCTTCGCGCCCAGGCACAAAAATCAGGCGTCACATCGTTGCGCCCGGGTTGCAAGCAGCAGACGCCAAAAGTCTTTTGCTGATCAAGGGCGGCGGCTTCCATCTGGTTTTGTCCCACGAGGAGACAAAGCGGGATATGTCCATCCAGCTGGCGCACCGCCACTCCCTCGGCGTAGCTGTTCACACTGATGTAGCCCGAGGCATAAAGATTGTGGCGATGAAATAACCGGCATACCTCAGCGAGCATGGCCGCAGACGGGTTGGGCTTGAGATGGATGTTCATTCCCACCCGACCCGCAAAGGCGTCGAGTAGTTCTGCAAAGGTGGGGATGCGTGCTGCAGGGTCAGCCGGGGTGGTGCGACGAAATCCGTCCTCGGCATGCGAACCCTCCCACCACGAGGCATTGAGCTCCCGCAAGGCGGCCAGTGGGATGGTGGAAATTTCGCTCCGGCCATCGGTGGTGCGATCCACGGTGGCATCATGCATGACCACCGGGATTTCCTCACGACAAGGTTGCAGGTCGAATTCGATCAGGTCCGCGCCGGCCGCAATGGCCGCGGCAAAGGCCGGCAGGGTGTTCTCCGGCCAAAGTCCGGAAAATCCCCGATGGGCCGTGACCGCCACGCGGTGCGGATCACGGTAGATTGCGGCCAAACTGACATTGCCCATGCCCACAGCGTGGGGCGGATCACGGCGGGGGCAAGTTTCCCCGGATCCAAGCGTTTCCGCAGATCGCATATTGATCGTTTACGCGGCATTGACCGTATGCCCGTAGACCGCTCAATATCGGCAATAATCAGTCATGGAAAAATTTATTATCGATGTGCCGGTGCCCTCCATGGGTGCCACGGTCAGTGAACTCAACGTTATCGTTATCAAGGTCCAGGCCGGTGATCAGGTGACGAAAGGCCAGCGGCTGGCCGACCTGGAGAGCGACAAGTCGGCGTTTGAATTTGAAAGTCCCTGTGATGGCGTGGTGCATGCCGTGTTGGGCAAACCGGGGGCGACGATGACCTCGGGCGAGGTCTTTCTGCAAATGGAGACCACGGACGAAAGTTTGCGACATCTGCAGTCCCAGACTGCAACCAAATCTGAAACGGCATCCACCCCGGCCAAATCAGCCGGTGCGGTCATCTGGACGCCGCGAGCCACCAAACTGGCGCAGGAGGCCGGCCTTGATCCGGCCAAGATCACGGACATTGAAGCCACGGGTCCGGGTAATCGCGTTTCAGGTGACGACGTGCAGCGGTATATAGAAAGCCACAAAGGCTGAACTCAGCCTGCAGGGCCGTTGGAGCGGCAGTTGCCCCACGTTGGAACCAGATCTCAGGTGTTTTGCAGTTCGTAGCTGAGAATGCTCAAGGCGTAGATTGCGGCGGTTTCGCAGCGGAGCACGAGAGGACCAAGCGTAACGGGCTCGAACCCGAAACTGCGTGAGGTGCTCATTTCGGCGGGGGTGAAATCACCCTCGGGCCCGACCAACCAAAGCACTTTTTTCGGCGCGCGGTTTTGCGCGGTCGCGAAATCCTTGAGCACCGCCTTCAACGACCGCGCGCCCGGTTGCAGGCTGGCAATCAATTTCAAGTCGTAATCCTTTGCACTCTCCAGAAAGGCCGTGGCGGATTGCACCGGGAGCACCTCGGGCACAAAGGGATTGCCACATTGCTTGGCGGCCTCGAGGGCGGCGGTTTGCCATTTTTCGATCTTCTTTTCCTGACGGTCGCCAGCGAGGTGCACCTGGGTGCGTTCGCTCTCAAGCGGCGCGATGCGGGCCACGCCGATCTCGGTCGCCTTGCGGACAATGGCATCCATGAAGGAACCCTTGGGCAGGGCCTGACCTAGCGTGATCTGGAAGGGGAGGGGCTTGATTTTCTGTCCGAAACGCACCTTGAGCACCGCGGCGTTTTTCTGACCTGCGATGAGTTCGCAGATCCACTCGCTGCCGCGGCCGTCGAAAGCGACCACCGTATCGCCTATTTTGGCCCGATTCACGGCCACCAGGTGATGGGATTCCTCGGGTGTGAGGGTCAGCGTGGCGGGCTCGGTGGAAGCAGGGGTGCAAAAAACACGAAAATCAGGCATCTTGTTGGCAGCAAATCAACCCCACACCCAGCGTCGAGAATCTATCCTGTTTCCCGGTTGAATAATGCCGGCCGCGGGTAGCCCGTCCCGCTCAGTCGTTGCGTTTGGCGCGGTATTTACGTGCGGCGACGAGGGCGGAGCAAAGGGCCATGAGGAGCAGGCCGTAGGTGGAAGGTTCGGGGACGTTGGGGTAGATCTGGTCGTCGTAGGAGTCCCAGCCGGTGTTGTTGGCCGACCAGGAGGCGAAGACG
>JAIPJW010000197.1 GCA_021734075.1 Cephaloticoccus sp. | reverse complement strand
GGTAAGCAATGCGGCAGACGCCTATCAAAAGGCGGACCTGCCGGTCGAACGGGTTCAACGCACCGTGGTCTTCCTCAAGCCCGACATTCTGATCGTGCTCGATCACATCCAGCTATCAAAACCACTATCTGCCCAGGTGAGATTCCAAGTCTACAACGGGGACGACCAGGGACAAGCCACCGCCGACAAGAGTGGCTTCACCATCAACCGTCCACACGCCGCACTGCAGGCCCGGGTTGCCACCCGGCAAACACGCACCATCGAGGTGAAATACCTGCCGGTGGGGGACGATTCAGCGCACTACCCATTGGTTGAAATTTCGTGTCCCGAATCGAACACTCACGAGATTCTGACCGTCTGCACGGCAGCGCCGCAGGGTATCGGGCATGGCAAACTCACCGTAAGTCACGCCGATGGTAATTGGTGTATATCCGGATCCCATCTGGAGCAATCCGTGCGGGTGAAACTCAGAACCAGCGTCAATGATATTCCGGAAATTATCCTCTAATAAACCATCCCTCAAAGACGTCATGGGAGTTGATATCCACATGCAAATGAATCTGATGGCGCCCGATCACTCCCATGAAAATCCCCCTTCCCCTCCTCACTCTCTGTTTCGCAGTTCTCTGTTTGGCCGCCCAGCCGGTGCTGGCTGAAGCCAGGACCAAGGCGGCTGAGCCCGAGCGGATCGCCTACGGAGAGGAAGTGGATATCACCAATTATCTGGTCCCGGGCAAAACCGTGGTCTTTGATTTCACGAGCGAATATTGCCCGCCTTGCCGCGCCATTTCCCCCTACCTTGACCAGTTGCACGCCAATCGCGAAGACATCGTGGTCGTTAAAGTGGACATCAACCGCAAAGACCACAAGGGCATCGACTGGAGTTCCCCCGTCGCCCGCCAATACGGCATGAAAAGCATTCCCAATTTCAAAGTATATGGTCCCGACGGCCATATGTTGGCCGAAGGTGATTCAGCCCGGGAAATGGTGACGGCTTGGTTCGAATAAGTCCGTTGACCTGGCGAATCTGCGGCCCGGCAGCACACCGTGACGTGGCTCATCCTCATCTGGCACGGAACAGATATTCCGGCCGGGCAACCCTGCGGGATTTCGTGCGTCCGCCCTCAAAATATTCCTTGCCGGTCGGTAGCACCAGCAGGGGCATGCTGCCCTTCTCCGCCAGGGCTTCCGCTTCCGCGGTGGGCAGATACATCGTGTAGACTTCCGAACGAACTTCAAAATCGTAATGCGCCTCCACCTCGCAGCCACGGCGATAATAGCTGTAACTTTCAAGCTGCGTGGACTTGCCCTCGGGTTCATAAACCACTTTTGCCTCCACCCAGTGGGCATGGCGCAACCACCACTTTTCCTCCCGAAACACCACCCGGTATGACGCCCACCAACCCACGGGCAAGAGCACGAGAAATGCCGGCACCATGAGTAGAATCGAGCTACCTTGCGACGAACGCTGCGCACCGCGCAAGCGCACGATTTCCGGTTTGGCGCGCAGCATATCTGCGAGTGCAGTCTGCCCCTTGCGAAACATTCGGTTCGGCGCAATGTTGCGGGCGCGTCCCACATTTCCGTCGGGCAATGGGTAGTCGAAATACACGGCCTCCCGGCTGGGATGGTCATCAATCCCGGCCAGGGCTCCCACGCCGGTGATTTGCGCTGGAACTTCGACCGATGGACTTTGATCAAGGCTCCAATCCTCATACGCGGCCGGTAATTTTGCGATGGCAAGCAGCACTCCCATGATGACCAGGCCGGTGACCCGCAGACCCAGCATCAGTTGGCTTTGACTGCGCTTTTGCAACTTCACCAACCCCATGATCGCTCCGGTGACATGGCGGGGCGGGGTCTGCTGCAAAAAGGTCTTAATTGTTTCGTCCATGATATGATGTGTATCGAGTTCGAACAGGAGTGAACCAATGCCGGAAACCAATCCGCGACAATCGCAAATTCCACCCCACGGGTCGCGACATTCCGGGGAAAGTCCAAGCCAATTTACCGCATATCACGGTCCACGCTCGCCATGAACCAAAGCCGCGCCTTTGGTTGAACCACCCCTCCCCGGATGATCAACTGCTCACGTCAACTCACGACGCTCAGCTGCCTGCTGGCCCATGGCTTGCTGACGCTGAGTCTGGCGGCAACAGAACTGGAGGAGGGCTGGCAGCAGCTTACCCGGCTTAATCCTGCTGGAGCTCGGGTAAAGTTCGTCCACGCCGAGGGACGTGCCGCACGGTTCGGAGAAGCGCTGGCCCTGTCTTCGCTCGAGCCGCACACCGCCGAGAAACTGAACTCAGCCCGTGCCCTGTTGCAAAATCTCGCCACTCAAAATCCCGGAGATGACATTGGTATAGCTGCCACCTATTACCTCGCCCGCATCCGGCAGCTGCATGACGCTCCTCCGGATCCAGTGGCGACCGCCGCCGCATACCGGTCATTGCTGGCGATGCATCCCGGCCATCCCATGGCGGAGTTGGCTGCGCCCAAACTCGCGATACTGCTGCTCTACGCTAATGTGACACCCGCGGAATGGGAACAGAGCTGGGAAGAAATCGAAAACCTGCTCCCCACCCTGCAAACTCCCGCGGCCCAACGCGACACCCGCTTGGTGATGGCCGCGGCCGTGCTCAAACTGCACCACGATCACGCGCGCGCCTTCCCCCTGTTGAAATTCTGCGATGATGCCAGCTTGGTGACCCGCACCACGAGGCGCAGCCAGCTGTTGTTGCAATTGGCGGAGGCCGCGCGCGGCATGGGCCGGCAGGCGGAGGCCGCGCAATACTACGAACGCTATCTGGCGGAATTCCCCCGCGAAGCAGCCAGCGAGGAAATTCAGCGCCGTCTGGCGGCCCTGCATCAGGAAGTGCAACCATGAGGGCACGACGCTGGCGCCGAAGCCTGTTCATCGGATTCATGGTGGCGGTGACCGCATGGAGTGCCTGGCGGGTGTTGCGCCACACGCTTGAAGACCAAGTTTCGGGCCGCATCACCCTGCGATTTTCGCACTGGCAACTGGAATCAGGCGTGCGCGAGGCCTTTGATCAATTGGTGCAGGATTACGAGGCCCTGCACCCCGGGATCAGAATCGAGCAATTGCCCATCCCCGGTCGCATCTATCGACAATGGACTTCCACCCAGCTGGTGGGTGGTTCAGCCCCCGATCTGGTCCAGATTGGCTTGGGCGTGGGTGGTCCCCAACTCGTGTATTTCCGGCCCATCACGACCGAGGTGAACAAGCCCAATCCCTACAATCAGGGCACTGCCCTGGAAGGGTTGCCCTGGCGCAACACGTTCAATGACGGGATGGAGACCAGTTATGATCAGGAAACTTTTGAATGCTACGGGGCGTCGCTCTTCACCGGCACGATCCGGATTTACTGCAACTTGGACTTGCTGCACAAAATCACCGGCCGCGAGCATTTGCCGGAAAATTTTGCCGAGTTGCAGACCTTGTGTGCCACGGTCCGGGATTATGCCCGGCGCACAGGGGAGGAAATCGAACCCATCGCCGGCTCATCCCTGACGGCCATCCTGATGTTTGATGATCTGTTGCGCGCCCAGACCCAGCGTCTGGCCAGCAAACTCAACCCCGGCACCGGACTGCCCTCCCCCGCCTTGATAGAGGATTTTTACCTGCCCTACCTCAACGGTGACTGGACGGTCGACGGACCCACCCTGCAGGCGGTCGCCGACCTGTGGCGCGAGGCCGGTCAGTTGCTTCCCCCCGGTTTTGCCCAGATCGAGCACGATCAGGCGCACTTTCGTTTCGTGCAAAAACGCGCGCTCCTGTTGATGGGGTTCAGCGGTCAGGCCACCGGCATCTTTGACCGGATCAAGTTTCGCACGGGGGTCTTCCGCAGTCCCCAGCCTGATCACGCCGAACCGCGCTTCGGCGCCGGAATGGTGGCCCGCAGTTCCGAGGGCAGCCTGCGCAGCTATGGCAGCTTTGGCATCACCAAGGCTTCCCGGCATTCGGAAATTGCCTTGGATTTTCTGCATTTTCTGACCAGTGAAAAATCCGCCCGGAAGTTCACCACCATCAGTCGTTTTCTCCCCACCGTCGTGGGCGTGGAGCCCTCCGCCGACATGTTGCCCTTCATGCCGGACTTGCACGGCTATCCGATGGGACCCGGCTTCAACCACACCCCCGACACCAAGACGGTCGTGGCCAACGCGCAGTATTTGCTTTTCGGCCCCGAGGGCAGCAGCCGGAAATTTTTGGACCGACTACGGGACAAACTTGGCCCGGCCATGCGCACCGATTTGGAACGCATCATCAAGACCCGACTGGTCAGCCTGCGGCGCACCGATACCACCATCGGCGCCACCCAACAGATGCGGGTCACCCATCCCGCCGATCCCCTCCTGGGCCAAAAACTGGATACCATGCTGGAGACCCAAAATGAATTGGAGGCCGCCTTGTATTACACCCGGCTGCGGCTCGCGCAGGCGGCACGGCTGACTCCGGCAACAAATCCATGAACAGCCCCCGGGTCGCACCATCCCGGACTTGGGAATAATTATCTTTGCGCCTGTTTACGTTCGCCACTGTGATGGGGGCATATCCCTGCTGCGACTCATGAGACGCTCCCAAAAACGGTTGTTAGGCTTGATCGCGGCGCTCTTCGTGGTGCTGATCCTTTCCGCGCTGCTCTATCAGGCAGGGATGGGGCAACTCGAGGGCAAGGAACGCGGCTTCTGGCAATCACTGGGCTGGGCCGCTGAAACCCTTTCCACCACCGGCTATGGTGCCGACGCTGTCTGGCAACATCCCGTCATGGTCAGCTTCGTGGTGTTGATTCAGTTTCTGGGCGTCTTCCTCGTTTTCCTGATTTTCCCCATCTATCTGATCCCATTTCTTGAGGAGCGCTTTGAAACGCGCCTGCCGGTGGATTGTGCGACGGAGAAGGATCATGTGTTGATTTATCGTCACGGTCCCGCGGTCGCCTCCTTGATCCAGGAGTTGAAACTGGCAGCGGTGACGCCGGTGGTCATCGAGGAGGATGAAGCCGAGGCCCGCCGGGTCCAAGATGCAGATATTCGGGTCGTCTACGGCACCTTGGAAGGCAATGTCATGCAAAAGGTGGCCCTCGCCAACTGTCGCGCCCTGATCCTCAACAGCAGCGATCATCAAAATGCCGCCCTCACCATCACCGCGCGACAATTGGGCTACAAGGGCGACATTCTTGGTCTGGTCGAAAATCCCCTGCATCGGCAACCGACCATCCTGGCCGGCGCTACCGCCGCCTACACGCCGCGTCACGTCTTGGGGGCCGCGCTCGCGGCCCGGGCCAGTCGCAAGGTAAATCCCACCATCGCCGGGGTGCAGAATATCGGCCACAAACTCCAAGTCCGCGAAGTGCGCATCAACCCCGGCAGTGTCATCGCCGGACGCACCCTGGCCGAGTGTAAAATTGGCCAGGATACCGGGGTCACTGTCATCGGCCAGTGG
>JAIPJW010000021.1 GCA_021734075.1 Cephaloticoccus sp. | reverse complement strand
CATCCATACCCCTGGCCCCATCGCCATAGGTGGCGGCAGAAGAGGCATAAACAAACCTCGTGTCCTGCTCGAGAGCCCAGATGGCCAGTTCCTTGGTGTAGGCAAAATTATTGTCGATCAGATAGGAGGCATTGCGTTCTGTGGTGGCCGAGCAAGCGCCCAAATGAAACGCGGCCGAGAATCTGCCAAAGGTCGAGCCCTTGGACGCCAGCCGGGAGCGCAAGACATCCGCTTCAATGTAATCATTGAATTTCAGGGGCACCAAATTGCGCCATTTTTCGTCCTGTCCCAGGTAGTCGGTCAGCAGAATGTTCGTATAACCACGTTGGTTCAGGGCCCAAACCAGCGCACTGCCGATGAATCCGGCTCCGCCTGTGACCAGGATTTGTCCGTTCAGATTGTTCATGTGTCCTGAGACAATTCGCCTGCGCGGGCTTTGGCTGCAAGCACGGCGTCTTGAATCAATTCGCGAAAATTGCCTGTTTTCAAGCGATTCAAACCAGCCAAGGTGGTGCCGTTGGGAGAGGTGACCTGATCGCGCAGAGATTCGGGCTCCTCATTGGTGCGAGCCATCAACCGGGACGATCCGAGCAAGGTTTCAACCACCAGAAGCTTGGCCGTGACCGGGTCAAGACCCGCGGCTTCAGCAGCGGAGCGCATGGCCCCGGCAAATTCGAAGACAAAGCCCGCGCCACTGGCACTCACCGCCGTCACCGCATCGAGGTCGTTTTCCTGTAATTCCAAAGCCCGGCCGAGTGCCCCCAAGATCGATTCGACCGTCGAGCGGTCATGGGATGTAAGCTCGGATTGGGCGACCCACGCAGTGATGCCTGCACCTATTCTGGCGGGAGTATTTGGCATGGCCCGAACCCAGTTTCTGGCAAGGGGGAAAACTCGTTGGAGGCTTGAGATCTTTTTCCCCGAGAGCACCGATATAACCAATTTCCCCGCGGTCAGTTCCTGCAACGCCGGATCGGCCTGGGCCAAATGCTGGGGTTTGAAAGCGACCAGTAAAACGTCACAGTCCCGCAGTAAATCCGGCAGAGACTTCGCATGGGTGACGCCGGTGCGGGTGGCCAAAGCCATGGCGGAACGGCCACCCGGAGTGTAACAGGAGAGATCGGTGGGGAGGGCTGACTTGTTGGCCAGCAAGCCATCAATGATGGCGGAAGCCATGTTACCCGCTCCTAGAAATGCGACCTTACTCATGAAAGTTCGTGCTTTTGCGGACCCGCTTTTCCACCGGATGAGTGAGGATGATTTGTGTGCCGCCACCGGGGCGATCCAAAACATTGGCTTCACCACCCAGGTTGCGGAGTGCGTGCCGGGCGATCGTCAAACCCATGCCGACCCCGACCGTATTTTTAGAACTGATGAAAGGCTCGAACACGTGGTCGCGGATTTCAGGATCAAGACCCCGGCCCTGATCCTCGACGATGATCTGGACCATCTTTCCCTCGTTGGGTTTTTCCAGCAAACTGGTGGTGATCCAAATGGGACGCGGTGCATCTGGTGGGGAGTCGTAGCTTTCCCAGGCATTGATCATGACCTTGGCCATCACTTCCTCAAAGCTCTCGATATTGCTGTCAATGAGGAGATCACCGAGTGGATTTGTAACCGTGATTGGCGCATCCTTCCGATACTCAACCTTGAAGCGTTGAATGCCACCATCGAGCAGGCTCTGCAAACCGGCTTGGGACAGCGGCGGGCGAATCTTGATGACCAGAGAACTGAGCTGTTTGATGATCGAGACAATGCGTTGGACCGCGTCCTCCACGTGCTGCGCGTTCTTTTTCACCTGTTCGGGCTTGTCGTAATAGGCCTTGACCAGATCGAGATAGCCGATCACGACCCCGAGCAGATTGTTGAGGTTGTGGGCGATGCCCTGAGTGACCGCACCGATGGTGGCAGCACGACGGGCTTCGACCAATCGTCGCTGGAGATCAACCATCTCGCGGTTGATGCTGACAAACCTCAGCTGGGTTTGCACCCGGGCCAGAGTTTCATCCAAATCGATTGGCTTGGTGATGTAGTCCACGGCGCCAACGCCTAGACCTTCCAATTTTCCCTCCTTGGAGGTGCGGGCGGTGATAAAAATCACCGGAATGGATCTCGTTTCCTCGCTCGCCTGCAAACGTTGACAGACCTCGATGCCGTCCATGTCAGGCATCATTACATCCAGTAGAATCAAATCGGGTTTTTCTGCGGCCACCGACCGCAGGGCCTCCATGCCATTGTATGCAGCGGTTACCCGGATGCCTTCGCGCTCAAGTTTGCGCTTGAGCAACTGAACGTTGATCGGCTGGTCATCAACAACCAGAATATTGGGTGTGGCCATTGTTGGACAGGTAAGGGTGGGGAGTGCGGGTAGGCAATCCCGCTTTGTGCCTCAACCGGGATTAACCGTGCGCTGCCGATGCGCCTTGACGGTGTTGCGCATCAACATCGCCACGGTCATGGGACCGACTCCGCCGGGCACGGGTGTGATCTGGCTCGCAAGCTTGGAGACCGTGGAAAAATCCACATCACCAGTGAGGCGGTAACCTGATTTGCGGGTCGTGTCCGGGACCCGGTTTACCCCGACATCGATGATGACCACCCCGGGTTTGACCATGTCAGCAGTGACATAATCCGGCCGCCCGATGGCGGCGATCAATACATCGGCTTGGCGCGTGATGGCCGCAAGATTGCTGGTCCCGGAATGGCAGATGGTAACGGTGCCATTGGCGCCGGCTTTTTTTTGCAGGGCCAGGAGTGCGATTGGTTTGCCCACGAGCAGGCTGCGGCCAATCACCACGACATGCTTGCCCTTCAAGTCGACGTGACTGCGGGCGAGCAATGCCATAATGCCGGCGGGCGTGCAGGAGACAAACCCCGTATCATCATCCTGGGCCACTTTGCCGAGATTCATGGTGCCAAGGCCATCGACATCCTTCTCAGGTGCGATGCCCCGAAAGATGAGCAACTCATCAATCTGTTTGGGCATGGGTGACTGAATCAAGATTCCATCCACGGTATCGTCGGCATTCAAATCGCTGACGATCCGCGTGAGCTCGGCGTGGGAGATGGTTTCGGGCGGCAGGATGATGCGGCTCTCAATGCCGATCTCCGCGGCGGTTTTCTCCTTCTTGCGCACATACGATACCGAGGCTGGATCCTCGCCAACCCGGATGAGGGCAATACAAGGCTTGCGACCGTTGATGGCGGACACTTCGGCCTTGAGTTCGGCAATTATGGTGGAGGCGATTTGGTTGCCATCGATCAAGTTCATGATGGATATCTGGTTCAGCAGCTACGGGTGAGGGGGGCGTCGGGGATTCCCGACTTATTTGAGTCGCAGGTTTTCGGCCTGGATCACGATGTTTTTGCCATCCGGCAGGGCCTTGGGTGCGCCGTAAACAACCACTTCATGATCGGCGAAATCCAGGATTTGGGCGGTCAACAACAGCTTGGAAGTATCGAGGTAGGCATAACGCACGCCAGCCGCGTCATTGAGTTGCCAGTCGTAGGGTCGCCGGGGTGCAAAGGGTCGCCGGGTGGAGACCAATTTGCCCTGGAAATAGCGGGGCATGATGGCGCCGTCGGCATTGCCGAAGGTGGAGGCAGGTCCAATCGGGGCAACGCGCTGCGGTGCGGGACCGGATTGCACCGCTGGTGGAGTCACGGTTTGTGGGGTGGCTGCGGTCGACGCGGCGGGAATATTGGTCAATTGGGGCGCGTTGTTTTGACTGCTCGACAGGTTGGAAACCCGGATATAGCCCACCACCGACTTGCTCAGATTGATTTGGGTCCACTTCCCGTGTAACCCGGTGATGGTGGTTTTGTCCCCGGCTTCCATGGTGCCGAGTTTTCCCGAGGTCACCGCTGGTTCCAGATGCAGGGCGGAACCTGTTTTGACGTGTAGACCCTTGTCGATGTCATTGTTCTGCACATAAGCCTCAAATGGACCCGGGACCATGACGGCCATCCAGCCGGCTGGGGTGGTGGCCTGGACGTTTATGCCCGCGGCTTCAGGTATGGTGCTGGGAGCCAAAACCTTGAGCACCGCCGCATTGTCAAAGGGCTGGGTATGCACTGCCGTGGGTGCGGTCAGCGGGCTGGCGCCAAGCGAAACCGCAACGGCGAAGGCGGACAGGAGGGAGAAAAATATTTTAATCATGGTCTTGGGCTGTTTTCTGACCGGCCGTTTTTTCACGCGGCCGGGGTGTCTTGAAAAGTAATGAGATTTCTTTGGTAGAAAGTTGTTTCATGGCACGCAATGGGATTCCCTTGAGGCGAAAGGATCCGATTTGATAGCGACGGAGGCGCCGGACGTCGTGTCGTAGGGCAATGAACAGCTGGCGGATTTCGCGTTTTTTGCCATGATGCATATGCACGTCCAGACTCAGGGAGGTCTTGGCCGGACCGGGATTGACCAAAGCGGCACTTTCAACCTTCAGGCGTTCGCCTTCGATGATCACACCGCGGAGCAACTGGGGAATGCGGGCCGCCGGGTAAGGTTGCTTGAGCACCACGTGGTAGCGTTTGACGACGGTGTTGGAGGGATGCATCAGGCGGTTGGCCAAATCACCGTCAGTGGTCAGGATCACCAGGCCTTCGCTGTCCTTGTCGAGCCGGCCGGCGCAAAAAAACCGGTAGCGGGCAAACTCGCGCGGCAGCAGGTCGAATATGGTCTCGGGATTGTGCGGATCATCGTTGGAGCACACCAGTCCACGGGGCTTGTGCATGGCCAGGGTCAGGCGCGGTTGATTTGTGCGGACCGATTTCCCCTGCACCGTCACCTTGTCCTCCGTGGGATTTATCTTTTGGCCGATGACGGCTTTCACTCCATTGACCCAAACGTCGCCCTCGGCAATGAGGGTTTCGGCTGCGCGACGTGAGCAGATGCCGGCGTCAGCCAGATATTTTTGCAAGCGGAGGGACTCGGATGTGCTCATGAACCCCAACAGTTGGCGGCAAATTCTCCACGGGAGCAAGCTTGCCATCACTGACACAACAAAGGCTTGCGCGGGCTAATTTCCCCGCCCTTCATTCACGGCCATCATGTCAGTTGATCCAGCCGCCTCCCTTTATTCCAAAGACAATCCTTTCCCGGCATTGGTTACGGAGACCCGGATGTTGAGCAAACCGGGTTCCTCCAAGGATACCCGTCATTTTGTGATCAATATGTCCGGGAGCGGACTGACGTATAAAACGGGCGATTCGCTGGGTGTTTTTGGCACCAATCGGCAATCAGAAGTTGATGAAATCATGGCACTATTGGGTGCCACCGGTGAGGAGATGGTCACGCCGATAAGATCGGAAACCCCGATACCCCTGCACTCCGCACTGTCCACGGGACTGGATTTGGATGGGCCCACCCGAAAAACCGTGGAGATTTTCGCCGCCAAAGTGACCGATGCTGCGCAGAAAACCAAGCTCGAGGCCCTGTTGGCGCCTGAAGCCAAGGAGGAACTCAATCAGTTTCTCCATGAGCGTAATTTCGTGGATTTTCTGGCTGAATATCCGAGCGCAATATTCACTCCGCAGGAATTTACCGTCATGCTCCGCCGATTGATGCCGCGTTTGTATTCGATCGCATCCTCGCCGAGGGTTTATCCCAATGAGATCCATCTCACCATAGCCGTGGTGCGCTATTTCACGAATCAGCGTGACCGGGTGGGGGTCTGTTCCACGTTTCTTTCCGACCGGACCGAACCGAGCGCCACTCCGGTGCCGGTCTTTGTGTCCCATTCCCATTTCGGTCCCCCGGAGGACAGCACCAAGGACTGCATCATGGTGGGACCCGGCACGGGCATTGCCCCGTTTCGGGCCTTTATGCAGGATCGGGTGGCACTGAATGCCCCGGGTCGCAATTGGGTTTTTTTTGGCGACCAAAAACGGGCCACCGACTATCTTTACGAGGAGGAATGGGCCGACTATCTGGCGCGAAAACAACTGCACCGACTGGACCATGCCTGGTCCCGGGATCAGTTGATGAAGATATATGTGCAGGATCGGATGCGGGAAAATGCGGGCGAACTCTGGTCATGGATCAAGGGTGGCGCGCATTTTTATGTTTGCGGAGATGCCAAACGCATGGCGAAGGATGTGGACGCCGCCCTGCATGAAATCATTGCCGTGGAAGGTGGCATGGACAGTGTGACCGCCACGGATTACATCAAGCAGATGAAAAAGGATAAGCGCTACCAGCGCGACGTCTACTAACCCCAACAAAACATGAGTCATACATTCAATAATCGCACTGCGCTCGTGACCGGAGCCGGTCGTGGCATTGGTCGGGCCATTGCCGAAACTTTGGCGCGTCACGGTGTGACGGTCATATGTGTTTCCAAGTCCGCCGAGTCTTGTGGGGGCGTGGCCGAAGCCATTGTGGCGGCAGGCGGCAAGGCCAAGGCCAAGGCCGTGGATGTTGCCGATGGAGCCGCCATTGCCAAGGCGGCCGAATCTTTGCTGGGCGAGTTTCCCGTCATCGATATTTTGGTCAACAATGCCGGCATCACTCGTGACGGGCTGCTGTTCCGGATGAGCGACAGTGACTGGAACGATGTGATCACCACCAACCTTTCGAGTTGCTTTCACTGGTGCAAACATCTGGCCCGGCCCATGACGCGCGCCCGCTGGGGCCGGATTGTAAACATCGCCTCGGTCAGTGGCATCATGGGTAACGCCGGTCAGGCCAATTATTCGGCCGCCAAGGCAGGCATGATCGGCCTCACCAAGACTTTGGCGCGTGAATTTGCCTCACGCAATGTCACGTCCAACGTAGTGGCCCCGGGTTTCATAAAAACCGACATGACCAATGAATTTGTAAACAACCCCGAAGTATCGGCAAAGATTCTCGAGGCAGTTCCACTCAAACGGTTCGGCGAAGCGGCGGATATAGCCAATATGACCGCCTACCTTTGCTCTGAGGAAGCCGGTTACATTACGGGCCAAGTTTTTACCGTTGACGGCGGCATGGCGATGTGAAGCCTGCTACCCAAGTATTATCCACCACATGGCTGACCAAAAAACCATAGAACAACGCGTCAAGGAAATCATCGTTAACCAGCTTAACGTGAATGAGGAGCAGATCACACCGACTGCCTCCTTCCTCGACGATCTGGGCGCTGACTCACTCGACACTGTCGAGCTCATCATGGCTTTCGAGGAGGAGTTCAAGGACGAGATCAAGGGAGAAATTCCTGAATCCGATGCCGAAAAACTTCAGACGGTCGGCCAGGTGACCGACTACATCAAGGCCAAGGCTGGCGCACAGTAATCCCGCATACCTTCGGGCGTTCTACCGCTTTCCTGCACGGAAATTGTCGGTAGGACGCCTTTTTCGTTTTCAGCGAATTTATCAATCAATCTGACGCGCCATGGATGTTCAGCCAACACGCCGGGTAGTGGTTACTGGTCTTGGGGTGGTGACCTCGATTGGTCACGACGTGACCGAATTTTGGGCCGCGTTACTGGCGGGCAAAAGTGGGGTCAAACGCATCACGCATTTTGATCCGGCGGACTATGGCAGTCAAATTGGCGCCGAGGTGCTTGATTGGGACGTGACGCAGCACATGGACCCCAAGGATGCGCGCCGCAACGATCACTATACACAGTTTGGTTTCGTCGCGGCCAAGCAGGCCGTCAAAGACTCCGGTTTGAATGTGTTGCAGGAAGATGGGGACCGCATCGGGGTGATGATCGGCTCGGGTATCGGCGGCATGCACACCTACGAAACGCAATTGAAGGTGCTCAGCGAACGCGGTCCGCGCAAGGTCTCACCGTTTACCATTCCGGCTTTGATCGGCAACATGTGCGCGGGTCTGGTGGCAATCGAACATGGTGCCCGCGGACCAAATTTTGGCTTGGTTTCAGCTTGTGCCACGGGTTCGCACGCCATCGGTGAGGCGGCCCATGCGATTCGCCGGGGCGATGCCGATGTTATGATCGCGGGTGGCAGTGAAGCGGCGATCACGCCTTTTGCCTACGCGAGCTTTTGTGCCATGAAGGCCATGAGCACACGCAATGACACGCCGGAATCAGCCAGTCGGCCCTTTGAGAAAAACCGCAACGGTTTCGTTATGGGGGAGGGTGCCGGTATTCTTATCCTGGAATCTTTGGAACATGCCCAGGCCCGCAATGCCCGCATCTACTGTGAACTGACAGGTTATGCGGCGACTTGTGATGCCTTTCACATCACCCAGCCTGATCCCGACGGCAAGGGGCTGTCCCTGTCCATGACCCGGGCACTGGCCAGCAGTGGCCTGGGACCGACCGACATTGATTATATCAATGCGCATGGGACTTCAACGGCCTACAACGACAAGTTTGAGACGCTCGCCATCAAAAAAGTGCTGGGGGACCACGCCCACCGCATACCCGTGAGTTCCACCAAATCCATGACCGGACACCTGCTGGGTGCCGCCGGTGGCATCGAAGCGGTGGTTTGTGTCAAAACAATCGAATCCGGCATGGTGGCGCCGACGATAAATCTCGTGGAGCCCGATCCCGAATGCGACTTGGACTATGTGCCCAACGAGGCCCGGAAAGTCGCAATTCGCACGGCTTTGAGCAACAATCTGGGTTTTGGGGGACAAAATGCCTCGCTGATCTTCCGTGCGCTTTGAACCAGGACTTAGCCGCTGGTCATCAATCTCTTGAATCGAAAACGGAGTCTATGTCCGGGCAAAAGAAAACCCGCAGCGACTAGCTGCGGGTCAACGATGTAGACTGGAGGAGGATTAGGCCTTTTGCACCAAGCCGGCCTTGATGGCCTTGACTGACACGAGCATGCGCTTCGTGCCGCCATTGGGCATCTTGATCCGAATCCGCTGGAGATTCGGGCGGAACTTACGGGACGTAATACTCGTCACGTGCGTGCCGATGCCGCCGCTCTTTTTGCTTTGTCCCTTGCGATTGACGGAGCTGCCAATGGTGGGACGTTTACCGGTGATTGCACAAATTCTTGCCATGATTCGAGTGGTTAAAAGGTTGTGAGTAAAGGTCTGCCCCGACCCGAAGCAAGGGCATTTTCAACTATCTTTCAGGTAAACTGACGTCGGGCGTGGAGCACCTGGAATTTTTGGCCAAGATGAGCAGGGTGAAGCAGTTGCATCAGACCCAGCTTGCGATCGCTGAGATGACCCGCCTCCGTGGCTGCAATTTCAGCCAGCAGCGGGGCGGCATGATGGATCAGGAATGCTTCCTGTGATTGCAGCCCGGGGTCCTGAAAGTGGTGTTGGCGCAATATTTGGACCAGCCAGTCCCAGCAGACATGGCACGTCAGATCCTGTGCTCCCGGGTGAGCGAGCAGGTCGTTGGACTGGGTGTGGCGAAAATAGGCCCGCACGGTTCCCTGGGGTGTTTCGTGGATGAGTTCAGGCCAGGTTTTCCCGTAGTCGCATGCGATGAAGAGTCCCTGCCAAGGCTGTCGGGCAATTTCGTCCAACAACTGTGTCGCGGCTTCCGGGGCATCGACGCAGTAACCTTCGGTTGCTTTCGCCGGGAGGTAATCTGGCAGGTCACCCGGGGGCATCACTGTCTCCGACAAATTCCCCTCGCGGCATGCCACGCCAAGTTCCCGCCAATGTCCGGCCCGATAGGTGAAACGGCGGCAGGGTTGGGCGTCGAAGAGTTCGTTGGAGAAGATCACGCAGTTACCGTTCAAATCCAAGGGAGCGCCCATGGGGATGGTGCGGGCCGATTTGAAGTGGTGCGCCACTTGATGCAGGATTCCGCCGGTTGGTTCCACGCCAATTTCCACAAAGGTGCATTCCGCGGCCTGCGCCGCCCCCAACAATTGGGCGCCGGCACATGCCATGAGTTCTCCAAACAAGGGACCTGTGGATGTGGCGGTGAAAAAATCCGTGCCGGGCTCATAACCGACCCGTTGGTGGGGTTGGCGGTAATACCCCAGTTTGTCGTCATAGAGCGCCAGCCGCATGAAGGCATCAAAGGACAACACCCCATCCGAATTGGCCAGGGTGAGAAATCGTTTGATGAATTCGGGTGAGGGCGCTGCGGCGGACAAGTTGGTTGACGATCCCATTTACAAAGCGAAGCAGATGCACACAGTGCGGCTATGCTCAAACGCATTCTTACCCTGGCTGCGGGCACCGCGCTTGGTCTCCTCCTGGCGGCCGGTGCCCTGCGGGTGACCGGGGCATGGGGGTTGTGGCCGAATCGGGAACTCAACCGGTCGGCGGATTATGTCCGCGAGGTGCTCAAACTGGTGAATGAAAACTACGTGGATGCCACCGCGGTGGGTTATGACAAACTGGCGCATGAAGCGATTCATGGCGTGGTCAGTTCACTGGACCCGCACTCGGAGTTTTTGGCCGCGAATGAGTTCGGTGAATTCGAAGACGACTTGGACGGTGATTTCTGCGGGATCGGGGTGCAGGTTGAATTGAGGGGGGAGAAAATTGTAATTATAGCGCCCATGGCCGGGACTCCAGCGGAGCGGGCCGGCATTCTGCGGGGTGATGAAATCGTCAGTGTGGATGGTCGCCCGGTGGGGGTGAAGGCTCCCATGGATGATGCGATCAAGTGGCTCCGGGGAAAACCCCACAGCCAGGTGGTCGTGGGCATCCACCGCCCCGACCCTGACAAGCAGATGGAATTCACCCTGATGCGCGAGGTGATCAAGGTCGATAGCGTGCGTGAAGTGCAACTGATTGAAGATCACATCGGCTATATTCATCTCGTGGATTTTTCCGCTCACACTGGCGAACAGTTTTTGGCCGCGTTGGACGGGCTTTTGCATGAGGGTGCCGATGCCCTCATTATTGACATGCGCAACAATCCGGGTGGTTTGCTCGAGGCTGCGGTCGAAGTGACTGAACCCTTCTTCAAAAAGGGCGAACTGGTGGTTTATACCGAGGGTCGCAATGCCGCCGATCGCGAGGACTTGCTGGCGGAGATGGCTGGCGAGCCGGTGCAAGTGCCCATCGCCGTGCTCATCAATGCCGGCACGGCCAGCGCCGCGGAAATCGTTACCGGTGCACTCAAGGACACCCATCGGGCGGTGATCGTGGGAGAGCGCTCGTTCGGCAAAGGTTCAGTCCAGACCATCTTTAAACTTCGCAACGGCGAGGGCATGCGCATCACCACGGCCCGATATTTCACCCCGGGCGGAATAAGCATCCACGGCAAGGGCATTGCGCCCAATGTTGAAGTGATCATGACCCCCGAAGAGGACAACAAACTGCGACTGCAGCGGATGCGCAACGACGTAACCAATGCGGCGGACTTCAAGGAGCGTTTTGGCTTCAGTCCCATAGAGGATCGACAGTTGCAAGCCGCCATTGACGTGCTCAAGGGCGTCACCCTGCTGCAAACCCAAGCCGGACCCAGCGGGACCCGACAACCACCACGTCCATGATTTTGGCGCTCGAAAGCTCCTGCGATGAAACGGCTGTCGCACTTTTCGATCCGGCCCGTGGCATGATCGGGGAGTGGATCCACAGCCAGATCGCCCTCCACGAAAAACACGGCGGGGTGGTTCCCGATCTGGCCACGCGGGAACACCTGAGGAATTTTCCTCCCTTGCTGGTCTCTGCCCGTGCACATGACGGATTTTCCAGCGTGACCGAAGTGGCCGTAACCCAGGGTCCGGGGCTCGCAGCCTGTCTGGCGATCGGAGTTGCCGCAGCGAAGGCCCTGGCCCTTGGCTTGCGTGTTCCGGTGGTTGGAGTGAATCATCTGCGCGCGCACATATTTTCACCTTTCATCAAGCTTCATGCCGAAGATCCGGCCAAATTCACTTCCGTGTTTCAGGGCCGATTGCCTCATTTGGGATTGGTGGTTTCGGGCGGCAACACACTGCTTTTGGAATTGAATGCAGATTTGCAGATCCGGATCCTTTCCACCACCCGCGATGATGCAGCCGGCGAGGCTTTGGACAAGGGGGCGAAGTTGCTGGGTTTGGGCTACCCCGGCGGACCCTTGGTTGAAAAACTGGCGCTGACCGGTGATCCACGGGCGTTTGATTTTCCCCGCGGGATGGGCGGACGTGATATCCTGGACTTCAGTTTTTCGGGATTGAAGACCAGCCTCCGCTATTGCTTGGAAAAGATGGCCGTCCCGGAAGTGCAGGCCCGCCTGCCCGACATCTGTGCCAGTTATCAACAGGCGGTGATTGATGCGTTGATGCGCAAAATGAAATTCGCCTTCGAGCGCGCCGCCTACGCCAGTATCGGTTTGTCCGGTGGCGTGGCCAACAATTCCCGTCTCCGTTCAGCCATGGCTGCGCTGTCGCTCCGCAAGCGGATTCCCCTCTATCTGGCCGAACCACGCCATACGGGAGACAATGCCGGCATGATTGCTTTTGCGGCCTGGCTTGATCGAACCGGGGTGGATCGGGCCTCTGGTCTGGTGATGGAAATTGACCCGGATGCCACGCCGGAAAATTCCGCGACAGATCCGGCTCAAGTGTAATCGCGCCGCAGATTGCTCGGCAGGATGCCGAGTTCCTCGCGGTATTTCGCCACGGTGCGACGGGCAATATTCAGGCCCTTGTCCTGCAATTTGCTCACAATCGTCTGATCGCTCAGTGGCGAGGACCGGTCCTCGAGATTGATCAGGTCGGCGATGATTTCCTTCACACTGGTGTTGGAAACGGACGCGCCGCTTTCGGCCTGATAGCCCGTGGTAAAAAAATATTTGATGTCAAATACCCCATGCGGGGTCTTGATATACTTGTTGGCTATGGCGCGACTGACGGTGGTCTCATGCACGCCCACGATTTCAGCCACCTGGGTCATGGTCAGGGGCTTGAGTTGCGCCACGCCATGCTCGAAGAAATCCAGTTGCGCTTTGAGGATTTCGCGCGTGATCCGTTCGATGGTGCGTTGCCTCTGCTCGATGGAGTCGATGAGAAATTTCCCCGAGCGCATTCTTTCGCGCAGGTAATCGCGTTCGGCCTTCGAAAGGGTGCCCTTGGCGATCATTTCGCGATAGGTGTTGGAGATGCGCAACCGGGGGATGTAATCGCTGTTGAGCACGATCTTCCACTCGTCCTCGTCCTTGAAGACGGTGACATCAGGTTCGACCACCCGGTTGGTGTCTTCACTGAAACGCCGGCCGGGGGCGGGGTCCAGTTTGCCGATCTCCTCGATGGCGCCTTGGATATCGTCGGCACTGGCACCCAATTTACGGGCCAGTTCGGGGATGCGACGACGCGACAGCAGTTCGAAGTGATCACGCACGATCCGGGCCGCCAGCGAGTTGCCCTTGTCTTTGCTGGTCAACTGCGTGAGCAGACACTCTTCCAGAGTCTGGCTGCCGATACCTGGAGGATCGAAACTTTGCAGGGCCTTCACGGCTTGCTGCATTGCTTCCAGGGGCAACCCGGACTGCAGGGCGGCATCCGATGGATTCTGGGTGAGAAATCCACGCTCATCGATACTGCCAATGAGATGCTGCAAGGCTTCCGTCGCGGCGGAATCAAGGTCGGCAATTTCAGCCTGCCGCATCAGGTGTTCCTGCAGTGATGGCACACTGACCAAGGAATCCATGAAGTGCTGCCGTTTTTCGGCGTCCTCGCTGGTGTAGGGCTGGGCCCCTCCGGCCTGGCTCATGTAGTCACGCCAGTCCTCATCCAATTTGCCCATGATCTCGAACTCCTTCGAGAAATCCATTTCGTCCCCGGGTTTTTCATCCTTGCCCGGGCCTGCATCATCGACCTCTTCAGGTTCAGTGGATTCCTGATCCAAGCTGATTCCCTCCGAGGGCAATTCTTCCAGGGTCGGGTTGTTCTGCAGTTCCTCCTGGATTTCAGAACGCAGGTCCAGAGCCGCGACTTGCAGGATTTTCAGCGATTGCCGCAGCTGGGGCGCGAGAACAAGCGACTGGGTCTGGCGCTGGCGTAATTCGTGGCTATATCCAGACCCGCTCATGAGCAATTACCTTTGTCGGATGGTGCATGCTCAGGGGTTGGAGCGATAGATTGGCGGACGGGAATTGTTATCGGTGACGCCGTAGAGCTCCTTGAGATAGACGCCCAATTTCTCAATGGTTGGTCCGTAGTGATCGCTGTAGAGGTAGACCTCCAGATCGTTCATCATTTCATGGGCGCTTTGGTATCGCTTGTCGCGATCACGCTGCAGGGCTTTTTGAATGATCGCCTCGAGCGGCGGGTCAATTTCCGGCCGCAAACTGGAGAAGGCCGGGATCGGCAGGGTTTGGATGTTGCGGCGGGATTCGGCGTGATCCATGGCGCGAAAGATGTTTCGCCCCAACAGTAATTCGGTCAGCACGATCCCCAAGGGGAACAGGTCGGCCCGCGCGTCGGTCACGGCATAACTGGCCTGTTCCGGCGACAGGTATTCATCCTTGCCGGCGATGACCTTGCCTTCCTCATTATACATCAGGTCGAGGGCCTTCGCGATGCCGAAGTCGGTCAATTTTACGTCACCTTCATAGGCCATGAGGATGTTCTTGGGCCCGATATCTCGGTGCACGATGTTGAGGTGTCGTCCCTCACTGTCACATTTTTGATGGGCGTAGCTCAGGCCGCGGGCAATCCGGGAGACAATGAAAGCGGCCAAATCCACTGGAATGGACCGGCCCAGGGCGTGATGCTTTTCAATAAATTGTTCGAGGTTAACGCCCCGCACAAACTCCATGACCATGAAATATTGTCCACCCACGTGTCCCAGATGGTAGGTTTGCACGATGCTGGTATGGATCAAATCCGCGACCAAGCGGGCTTCCCCGATGAAGTTCTTTTGAAATTCCGGTATCGCGGAGTATTCCTCCCGGATCAATTTGACCGCGACGACCTTTTTGAAATTGCCCGCGCCGAGCTGGTGGGCTTCATAAACCAGCCCCATGCCGCCTTCGGCCAATTTGTGGACCAACTCGTAATTGATCTCGTTAAAAAGTTTTTTAAGTGCAGCCACGTCGCGAGCAAACGAATGAAGTTAGCCACTGGCAAGTAATCTGTCACATAACCGGCCCGATTCCTGCTTGGCTAAAGCCAAGCGGCATTTGACAGCTGGCTATCGGCTTCTAGGTTGCGGGCATGATCACACTTACTGCCCGTGCCGCGGAGCGGATTCGCGCCATGCAAAAAGAGTCCCAAGCAGAGGGAAAACCTCTGCGCGTGCTGGTGGAATCGGGTGGGTGCTCGGGCTTTCAGTATGGCATGTCGTTTGACGAGCCCAAGGCGGATGACGTCAAATTGGAGAGCGAGGGGGTTCCCATTGTCATGGATCCAGCCAGCCTGGCCTACATGAAAGACAGTCGCATCGACTTTGATGACGGCTTGCAGGGCAAGGGATTTGAAATCCAAAACCCCAACGCCCAGAGCACTTGCGGCTGCGGCAAATCGTTCAACTGATCAGGCCGTCGCTTCGTGGAGCGCCACAATACCAAATGTAAGGCCGGTGGCCTGAATCGATCCGAAGCCTGCTGCTTTGATTTCCGCAGCCAGAGCCTCTCGGTCGGGAAAGAGTTCAATGCTCTCGTTCAGATAGACGTAGGCGGCGCGGTCACCGGTCACGACCCCCGCGATCAAGGGCAGAATATGTCTGAGATAAAACAGGTAAAAGGGTTTGAACCAACGGTCAGGCTGCGAAAATTCGAGCACATACATCCGGCCCCCCGGGCGTAAAACCCGCCTCATTTCGCAAAGTGAGCGGTGGCGATCGGGCATGTTGCGCAGGCCGAACGAGATGGTGACAGCATCAAAACCATGGTCGGGCAGGGGCAGGTTCATGCCATCGCCGTGCTGGAATTTTACATTTACATGGGAGGATGGGGTGAGCCGCTGCAATTTGATATTCGCCTCATCAAGCATGGGCTGGCAAAAATCCATCCCAGTTATCATTTTGGCAGATAGCACCTTGCGACATATGGCAAAAGCCACGTCGCCACTTCCGGTGGCCAAATCCAGAATATCTCCTGGTTTCTGCCGGGCCACCGCGCCGACCAGCCGCCGTCGCCACCACAAGTCAATGCCGCCACTGAGCAGGCGATTGGCGAGGTCATAACGCCGGGCTATCCGGGCAAACATGGAATTGACTGCGATGGGATCGGGCATGTCTCTGGGTTTCGACCGAATTTCACGTCTTTTTCGATGACAGGCGAGTCATATTGATTGACGCAATCATAGAACTGCTAGTAGCTTAGGGTGTCATCACGGGTTGAATTAAGCGAAAGGAAAAATCATGTCCAATAATCTGACGAAGCGAGAAATCGTCCTCGATATTTACAAGAAGACCGGCTTTCCCCAAAAGCAAGTGGTCGATACGGTTCAATTGACACTCGATATTATCCAAAAAGCTCTGTCGCAGGGACGTAATGTCGAGTTGCGTAATTTTGGAGTTTTGGAGGTGCAAGTGCGTAAGTCACGCATTGGCCGCAACCCAAACAAACCCGAAGCCGAAGTGGTTATTCCGCAGCGCGCGGTGGTCAAATTCAAGTCCGGCAAGATTCTCAAGCAGCAGCTTAAGAAAATCGATCTGGCCCAGTTGTCCGCGCCCAGCGCACCGGTAGCCGAGGAACCCAACACGGGCATTTGATTCAAGCTCAATACCTCGCAGGCAGGCCGGGATTTATCCCGGCTTTTTTGTGCCCTGAATTTTGGGATGGCGCGTCTATCCATCCCAACGCAAGTTCACCATTTCCATGGCCACGTTTCAGTCCTTGCCCGGTTTCCGGGACTTTTATCCCGACGAATTAGCCCGTCGCAATTACATCTTCCGTCTCTGGCGGCAGACGGCGACCGCGTTTGGCTTTGCCGAATACGATGCGCCGGTCCTGGAGCCACTGGACCTCTACAAGGCCAAATCGGGCGATGAGATAGAAGCCCAACTTTTCAGTTTCACCGACAAGGGTGGTCGCGAAGTGGCCTTGCGTCCGGAAATGACCCCCACGGTTTGCCGACTGGTCGGGGCCAAGGCCAATGCGCTAAAGCGGCCGATCAAGTGGTTCAGTATTGCTGAATTTTATCGCTACGAGCGGATGCAAAAGGGTCGCGGGCGCTCCTTTTGCCAACTTAACGCCGATTTGTTTGGTGAACCGGGACCCGAGGCTGAAATCGAACTGATCGGCATGTTGGTGCAAAGCCTCTGTGCCTTTGGACTTACGGAGCAGGATTTTTATGTGCGACTCAGTGACCGCAATCTGTGGTTCTATTACCTCGGTGCCATGGGTCTCGATGAGCTCCGGATCAAGAGCCTGCTGGGCGCGGTGGATCGCTTTGAAAAATATGGTGATGATGCCTTCAAGGGCTACATCGAGCAGTTTGGTTCCCTCGACAGCGACCTGAAACAGAAGGTGCTTTCCTTTCTGCAGATCAAATCCCTGGCGGCCTTGGAGGCGACGCTCGCGTCAGTTGATAATGACAAGATCACGGAGCGTTTGGCGGATTGGCGCAAATTGTTGGGTGGTCTGGCAGCGATGGGTTTGACCCGTTACATCGAGGTCGATCTCGGAGTTGTGCGCGGTCTGGCTTATTACACGGGATTTGTCTTCGAGGCCTTTGACCGCAAGGGTGAGTTACGGGCCATCGCCGGTGGAGGCCGTTACGATGACTTGGTGGAAAAGCTCGGTGGTCCGACGTTGCCGGCGGTTGGCTTTGCCATCGGCGACATGACTTTTGCCCTGTTGCTCGAACAACGCGGACTGATGCCTGCCTTTGTGCAGGCCGTGGATGTCTATTGTGTCATTGGCGGTGCCCCGGAACGCGCCGCTGCGTTTGGTGCGATTCAGGCGCTGCGCGCCGCAGGCTACCGGGTTGAGTATCCGCTCAGGGAGGTCGCTTTCGGCAAACAGTTCAAGGCGGCCAGCGAGGCCGGTGCCCGTCTGGCCCTGATTTATGGGGGAGATGAGCTTGCGAAGGGCATGGTGAAAATTCGTGACATGGCGGATCGGTCCGAACGCGAAGTGCCCCTGGCCGAAGTCGTAACTGCAGTGCGTGATTCCCTGCAGGGTTAGGCGCGCAGCATGAATTTCTGGGCCTCACTTCTGGCGATGGCGGTGGTGGCCTACGGGTTGCTGACCAGTTGGGCATATTTTTCCTCCGACCGCCTGATCTTTCATCCTGAATATGGCGCGGTGACCCAGCCCAAGGCCGCCATCAAGATTCCCGTGCCGGGGAGTGAGCCCCTCACGGCGGTATATCTGCCGAACCCGACGGCCCAGCATACGATTTGGTTTTTCCATGGCAATGCGGAGTCCCTGGGTGATGTTGAACCGTGGTTGAGGGAGATGCACGCCAACGGCTATGCGGTCTTTGCGGTGGAGTATCCCGGTTACGGACTTTCACCGGGCAAGCCGACGGAAGACTCCATCTACGCAGCCAACGAGGTGGCGCTGGTCTACCTGCAGCAACAATTGGGTGTGCCCAATGAGCGCATCATTCTGCTCGGCCGCTCCTTGGGTGGGGGACCCGCGGTCGAATTGGCGGCACATCACGCCGTGGCCGGCCTGGTGCTGCAATCAACCTTTACCACTGCCTTCCGGGTGATGACGCGTTGGCCCATCGTGCCCTTCGACAAATTTGATAATATCGGGAAGCTGCCGCTTATCCGTTGTCCCGTGCTGGTCATGCATGGCGGCGATGACCGGGTGGTGCCATTTCATCATGGCGAATCGCTGTTCCAAGCCGTGAAAGGACCCAAGGAAAAATTCTGGATCAAGCTGGCCGGTCACAATGACTTCCTGCAATGGGCGGGACCGGAATACTGGGTCGTCCTGCACCAGTTCACCGACCACCTAGATCAGGTTGTCCGGCCCAAAAGCGTTGGGTAGTAAATCAGTGATGGCATGGTCCAACCGCGCCCGGCTGCGGCAAGTGGAGATCACCCGGGCGGTGGGCCCGAATTCGTAGATGACCTGCCGGCAGGCTCCACAGGGGGCGGTGGGGGAATCGGTCGGAGTGAACACGACCACGCAGGCAATCTTCAGTCGCCTTTCGCCGTTGGAGATGGCACCGAAAATGGCCGAGCGTTCGGCACAATTGCACAACCCGTAGGAAGCATTTTCCACATTGCAGCCGGAGTATATTTTCCCCGCCGGGGTCAGGATGGCTGCGCCAACCTTGAATTTTGAATAAGGGGCATAGGCGCGTCCGGCCGCCTTGCGGGCAGCGACGGTCAGCGCTTGCAACTGGGCTGGGGTGGTCGGCATCAGAGTCCCAGTTCCTGTTTTACTTCCGCGAACTTCTCAATCGCAAAGACGAGATCCTCCTTGCTGTGGGCGGCGGAGACCTGGGTGCGAATGCGCGCCGTGCCTTGGGGAACGACCGGATAAAAGAAGCCGACCACGTAGACGCCTTTCTCCAGCATGCGCGTAGCAAATTTCTGAGACAGCGCGGCATCCCCGAGCATCACGGGCACGATGGGGTGGGTGCCCGGCTTGATTGTCAAACCGGCCTGCGTCAGGCCGGCGCGGAAGAACCTGGTGTTCTCCTCCAATTTGTCCCGCAACGCCGTGGAGCGACTGAGCATTTCCAGGCACTTGATGGAGGCGGCGGCGATCGTCGGGGCCACCGTGTTGGAAAATAAATAGGGTCGGGAGCGTTGCCGCAGCAGATCAATGATCGACTTGCGTCCACTGGTGTAGCCACCGCTGGCCCCGCCCAGGGCCTTGCCGAGCGTGCCGGTGATGATATCCACCCGATCCATCACGCCGCAGTGCTCATGGGTCCCGCGACCGGTCTTGCCCATGAAACCGACGGCGTGACTGTCGTCCACCATGACCAGGGCCCCGTAGCGATCGGCTAGATCGCAAATGCCCTCAAGGTTCGCGATGAAACCATCCATGGAAAAGACCCCGTCGGTGGCGATGAGCTTGAAGCGGGCCTGGTTGGCGTCGGCCTCCTTCAATTTCGCTTCAAGGTCCTCGAGATTGCTGTTCTTGTAGCGATACCGCTGGGCCTTGCAAAGTCGCACGCCGTCGATGATCGAGGCATGATTGAGTTCGTCCGAAATCACCGCATCCTCGGCACCCAGCAACGTTTCGAAGAGCCCGCCGTTGGCATCAAAACAAGAGGTGTAGAGAATGGTGTCCTCGGTGCCGAGGAACTTGGAAATGGCGGCCTCCAGATCCTTGTGCAGTTGTTGCGTGCCGCAGATGAAACGCACGGACGCCAGACCGTAGCCCCAGCGGTCGAGCGCGTCGCGGGCCGCGGCAATCAGTTCCGCGTTATCCGCCAGTCCCAGATAGTTATTGGCGCACATGTTCAACACCTGCTGCCCCCCGGTCACACTGATGTGCGCCGTTTGGTGCGTGGTGATGATACGCTCGCGCTTGTAGAGTCCGGCGGCCTCGATTTCGGCCAGCGTTTTATCCAAATGGGCTTGATAGGCGGATGTCATGATGCCGCGACTATGCGAGCTGCCGGTATTGAGGCTAAGAAAAAATGCAGGGGAGCTTGGATTGAGATTATACCAAAAAGGTTAATTAACTTATAAATAAACTAATATGGTTAAAAACTTGAATATTTAACTAATTAGGTTAATTCGTGCCTTTATGAAAGTAATTGCATTGATTGCAGACTTGGTGGCCTCAAAGACGTTGCCGCATCGCGAGGCGCTGCAAAAAAAGTTGGAAACGGCCCTCAAGCAGGTGAACGCACAGGCGAAGGATCTGGCGTCGCCCTACACCTTGACGCTGGGAGATGAGTTTCAGGCGGTTTACCGTCGGGCGGACTCATTGTGGGCGGATATGGTGGCGATCATGGCGGCCATTCATCCGGTGCAGGTGCGGTTTGCCTTGGGCGTCGGTGCGCTGGCCACGCCGGTCAATCGGAAGCAGGCTTTGGGCATGGACGGGCCTGCTTTTCATTGTGCGCGCGCGGCGTTGTCGGAATTGAAGGAAGACGGCCGTTTGCTGCGGATCGCCGGTGAACCTGCTGGCGACGAATGGCGCCTGAGCCGGCATGTGTTGAATCTGGTTTCCCACCAGATTGACGGGTGGGAACGCAACCGGCTCCTCGTGCTGGGCGGGTTGCTGCAGGGCAAAAAGGTCCGGGAAATCGAACAGGGTTTGTCAGTTTCAACCGTGGCGGTGTATAAGAACATCCGGGCTGCCGCCCTCGACGATCTGGTCGGGATCTGCCAACAACTGACGATTAATCTTAACGCAACTTTGAAGGATGAACGCTGAATTTCTATTCTACGCCAATCTGGTTTTGCTTCTGCGCCTGGGGTTGTTGCTTTCCGACGCCCCCTCCAGGGCAAAGGCATGGGGATTGAAGACGGCGGCTGAGTTGCTGGGACTGATGCTTTTTGTCCCGCAGAAATTTCTGTGGTTGGCGGCCGTGATCGTGCTGTTGATGAACCTTGCCGGCGGCCTGTGGGACCGGCGACGGAGTGATCGCAATGTCGGGCACCTGATCATCGGGTTGGGGCAGCTGGTGGGACTGAGCATCTGCTTTTCTTCGGCCGCCGGGGTGATGTTTCGCCCGGAATTACTGGAGATGGCGCAAAGCCTGGCGGCATGGAGCACGATGGGTGCGGTGATCACCGGCTTGTTTGATCTGCGCATCCTGACTATCAGTTTTGGCATGTTGCTGGCGGCCAATGAAGCGAACCTGGCCATCCGGGCCGTGCTCGGCGGCTTGCAACTCAAACCTAATCAAAGTCCGTCCACGCCCAAGTCACTGGATCGCGGCGAATACAACCGGGGCCGGGTGATCGGGCTGCTCGAACGAATCCTGATCTATTCCTTCGTGTTGAGCGGACAGTTCGGCGCGATCGGATTCACCTTGGCGGCGAAAGGGTTCACCCGTTTCAAGGAAATGGAGGACCGCGGTTTTGCCGAATACGTTTTGATCGGCACGTTGCTTTCGTCGGGTTTGGCGATGGGCTTGGGCGTGCTGGTCAAATATATCCTCTAACTGCTGCGGGCCGGAGGAAATCAGTTGTCCCACTTGAGGACGATTTTCCCGCTTTTGCCGGAACGCATCAGGTCGAAGGCTTCCTGGAATTCGGTGAAATGAAAGCGGTGGGTGATCACGGGCGAGATATCGAGACCACTCTGGATCATCGAGGTCATCTTATACCAGGTTTCATACATTTCCCGGCCATAGATGCCCTTGATTGAAAGCATGTTGAAAACGACCTTGTTCCAGTCGACCGCCGCCGATGACGGCATGATGCCGAGCAAGGCGATCCGACCGCCGTGGGCCATGTTGTCGATCATGTCATTCAGGGCCTGGGGATTGCCCGACATCTCCAGGCCGATATCAAAGCCCTCCCGCATGCCGATGCTCTTTTGCACGTCGGGCAACTTTTCCTTGGTTACATCGACGGTGCGCGTCGCGCCCATCCGGGTGGCGAGAGCCAGGCGATCCGGATTTACGTCGGTCACGACAATCTTGCGCGCGCCGCAGTGCTTGGCAATGGCCACCGCCATGCAACCGATGGGTCCCGCACCCGTGATGAGCACGTCTTCTCCCACCAGATCATATTGCAAGGCGGTATGGGTGGCGTTGCCGAGGGGGTCGAAACAGGAAAGGATGTCGAGCGGGATGGCCGGGTCCACGTGCACGGCATTGCTGGCGGGGATGCAGAGATACTCGGCAAATGCCCCGTCGCGATTTACACCGACCCCCTTGGTGTCCTTGCAGAGGTGACGGCGACCGGCGAGACAGTTGCGACAGACGCCACAAACAATATGGCCTTCGCCATCGACCAGGTCGCCCGGCTTGTAGCCAATTACATTGGCCCCGACTTCCTCGATCGTGCCGACAAACTCGTGCCCGATCACCATGGGTGGCTTGATGGTTTTTTCGGCCCATGAATCCCAATTGTAGATATGGACATCCGTGCCACAGATTGAGGTCTGCTTGATCTTGATGAGGACGTCATTGATGCCGGGTTTCGGCACCGGCACCTCCGTCATTTGTAGCCCGGGTCCGGCGCTTAGCTTGGCAATGGCACGCATGGTTCTGTCTGGCATATCCCGGCAGTGTGCCCACGTCGGGGCGCGAAACAATCCCTAACCCCGTATGCTGCCGAATCTAAGCACAGTTAATGGCTGGATTTATTCGGCAAATAGTTGTGCCCCTTCGAGCGCGAGGAGGCGCAGTTTGGTTTTGATCCCGCCAGCACCGGAAAATCCGGTCATCTTGCCGGAGCCCGCCACCACCCGATGACAGGGAATCAGCAGGGGCCAGGGATTGGCGCCCGAGGCGGCCCCCACGGCGCGACTGGCCCCGGGAGGTTGCCCCAGTTGTCGGGCGATATCACCATAACTGCAGGTGCGGCCCACCTTGATCGCCAGTGTCTGCTCATAGACCGAGCGGTGAAATTTGCTCACGCGGGTGTAATCATAATCCACGTCGCTGAAATCCTGCAGCACGCCCTGCAGATGCGCCTGAACCCTTGAAATAACGGCGCTCACGCTTTCGTTTGGCTTGCCCGGCAGTGCACCCATTTCGACCGGAGTTGGCGTCAGGAGATGAAACCCGGTGATCCCGGTTTCATCCCAGCTGATCGCGCACGGGCCCAGATTGGTGTCAAAAGGGGTGGTGAACATGGAATCGATAGGGTTTGCATCCTGACGAACCTCCCTTTGCTGTCGAAACCTATCCCATGGAAAACCGGTTCTACAATGCGTTCGATGCCGAGTCGTTTGGCGGCAGCCGCAAACCGGACTATCGCAGTCCGTTCCAGACTGACCGTGATCGCATCATTCACGCGCATGCCTTTCGCAAGCTCCAGTCTAAGACCCAGGTATTTCTCTCAGGCGAGTATGATTTTTACCGGACCCGGTTGACGCATTCCATCGAAGTATCCCAGATCGGCCGCTCGATCTGCGCTTATTTGCGCACGCAGGACGGACCCTTGCAGCCGGACTTTTTCATCGACAGTGATCTGGTTGAGGCCAGTTGCCTGGCCCACGATCTGGGACATCCTCCCTTCGGCCACTCCGGGGAACGCACCCTGCAGGAATTGATGATCAAATGGGGCGGCTTTGAAGGCAACGCCCAGACCCTGCACCTGCTCACCGCCACGATCTTTCAAAACGAGTCCGGGGTGCGCGGCATGCGTCCCACCCGGGCCTTGCTTGATGGGGTGCTCAAATACAAAAAATTGTTCAAGGAGTATCCGAAGCCTCCCACCAACCATTTCATTTACGATTCCCAGTTGCCCGTCCGTGATTTCGTGTTCGATGGGGCCGTAATTCCCAAGGTCCTGCACAAGGCTGAGGCGCTGAATGATTTCAAGAGCATCGAGTGCCAGATCATGGACTGGGCGGACGATGCCGCCTATTCCCTCAATGATATTGTTGATGGTGTGAAGGCGGGTTTCCTGACGGTCGAACGCATCGAAGATTGGGCGGGAACGCAGGCGATTGGTCCGGAGGAGCAACAGCATCTCGACCGCCTGTTCCACGCCATGCGCAGTGACCGGTTGGAGGGCATCTTTGGCGCCCGCATTGGAGGCTTCATCCAGGCCTGTCGCCTGCGTGAGCGAAAAAACTTCATGTCGGAACGGACTAACCGTTATCGCTTTGAGCTGGTTGTCGCCGACTCTGCCCTGCGCGAAGCCGTATTCTTCAAGACCATGGCCAACGACATCATCTTCGAAAGCCCGCAGTTGCAGCAGATGGAGCACAAGGCGCGGCGGGTGCTCTTCGATCTCTGGGCCTCGATCTGGAACAACTATGTCGTCAAGGGACCGCGGGTGATCAACATCCTGCCGCCCCAGGCGGGTCGATTGATCAACACCGCCCGCACCCAACAAGACAAGGCAAGGCGCATCTGCGACTATCTTTGCGGCCTGACCGACGGCACCATCGTGCATACCTACCGCCGTTTGTTCGATCCGGAGTTCGGATCGTTCCGCGATCTCAGTTAACCAAGGCTGGGTCCCGATGGCAAATGCCCCTTGTTGACCGCGTCATCGATCATGTTCAGGGCATAGGTCCAGAGTCGGGGGGAACCGGCGGCGATGTGTTGATTGCGGGCGACGACCCGGTCATGGGTGACGCCATGCTTCTGCCACGCATGACCGTCGGTCAGGCAATTCAACAGCATCGGATGAAAGCGGTCGCAGGCGGCGGCGAATTTGGCCTCGGGGGTTTCCCGTGCCTCGAACTCATCCCAGAGGCCGCGGAATTCCGCAAATTGATCAGGCGGCAATAGACCGAAAATGCGGTCGGCGGCGACGGATTCGCGGGCATGCTGGTCGACCATGTTTTTCGTGTCGTAGGCAAAAGTGTCGCCAGCATCAATCTCGACCAAGTCATGGATCAGCACCATTTTTAACACGCGCAGCACGTCGAGGGGCTGATGGATAGAATGTTCGGCCAAAGTGATGATCATGAGCGCGAAATGCCACGAATGCTCGGCGTCGTTCTCTGCCCGCCGACTCTGGGTCAGGATGGTTTGGCGAAAGATCTCCTTAAGTTTGTCCGCTTCAATCAGGAAGCGCATCTGGCTCTCAAGGCGTTCATTGGCGGTATCCATGGCGCGAAGCCAAAACCTGCAGTCGGGGCAGGGCGAGCGCATACCCGGGGAATCGGGTGAAATTAACCGAGCGATGAAATCGTGTCATAGCTCTGGGGGGAGGCCTTGTCCGTGGGATTTTACTTTGCGTTTTTCGAGGCAATGAATTTTCACTGGACCTCCTTGTCCAATGAAAGTCCTCGTCGCCGATAAAGTCTCAGTCAAAGGAGTTGAATATTTACGCCAACAGCCGGGTTTGACGGTGGTGGAAGCTTATGGATCAACACCTGAGCAGATTATTTCCCTTGTTGCTGATGTTCAGGCAATTGTGGTGAGAAGCGAAACCAAGATCACGGCGGAGGTCATGGCCGCGGCCCCCTTGCTGAAAGTCGTGGGGCGGGCCGGAGTGGGCGTGGACAATGTCGACGTCGAGGCGGCGACCGAGCGCGGGATCATCGTGATGAACACTCCCTCGGGTAACACCATCGCCACCGCCGAGCTGACCTTTACCCATATTCTTTGTGGTGCCCGTCCGGTTCCGCAAGCTGCGGCTTCGATGAAGGCGGGCAAGTGGGACCGCAAGTCCCTGTCCGGCATTGAACTCTTTCGCAAAACTCTGGGCGTGGTGGGTCTGGGGCGCATCGGCAGCGAGGTGGCCAAACGGGCGCAGGCCTTCGGCATGCGGGTTGTGGCCTACGATCCCTATCTGGCGCCCAGCCGGGCCAAGGCCATGCAGGTGGAGGGCGTGACGCTCGATCAGCTTTTGGCGGAGAGTGACTACATCACGGTGCACATGCCGCTGACTGACACGACACATCACCTGATCGATGAGGCTGCCTTGGCCAAATGCAAAAAGGGAGTGCGCCTGTTCAATTGCGCGCGCGGTGGCATCATCAAGGAATCCGCCCTGGTCGAGGCCTTGAAGTCCGGGCACGTGGGCGCCGCCGGTCTGGATGTTTACGAGGAGGAGCCCTTGTCGGCTGACCACGAACTGCGTAATTTTTCCAATGTCAGCCTGACGCCCCATCTCGGGGCCTCCACCGCAGAAGCCCAGGAAAGTGTGGGGCTGGAAATTGCCGAGCAGATTGCCGATGTTTTGAAGGGTGGGGTGATCCGCAATGCCGTGAACATGCCTTCACTCGATGCCGCCCAACTCAAGATCCTCGGGCCTTACTTGGATCTCGGTTTGAAGCTCGGTTCCCTCGTCCAGCAAATGGGTCCCCCGCAGATCGATGCGCTCAATATCACCTACTGGGGCCGTATCGTCGACCTCGATGCCAACTCGGTCACCCGGGCGATTCAACGCGGCTTTCTGCAAAAGATCAGTGGTGACTCGGTCAATTATGTCAATGCGCCGGTCCTCCTGCAGCGCTTGGGCATCAAATCGCATGTGCTCAAGTCGACCGACGAGGTGGACTACACCGAATTGATTTCGGTCGAGGCGGTCGCCGCCGATGGATCGATCTGTGCCGCCAAGGGCACGTTGATGGGCAAGACCGGCAAACCCCGCATCGTCGAGATCAACAACCGCGAGGTGGAAGTCGAGGCCCACGGCAAATTGCTGGCCATTGAAAACCACGACGAGCCCGGCATGATCGGGTATGTGGGCACCTTGCTGGGCAAGGACGGCGTAAACATCGCCAACATGTCCCTCAGCCGCAAGGAACCGGGCCAAACCGCCCTCATGGTGATCAATCTCGACAGCGAGCCCAGTGCCGCCGTGCGCAGTGAATTAAAGTCGCATCGGGCGATCAAGCTGGCAAAATTTGTGCAACTCTGAGCCAACCGATGATCGTATTTCTCCTAATTGCCGGCGTGATTGGTTACCTGTTGGGCGCTTTGCCCTTCGGGTTCCTCGTTGCGCGGGCCAAGGGGGTGAATATATTCGAAGTCGGTAGCAAAAGTTCTGGTGCAACCAACGTTCGTCGGGTTTTCGGTCCTATCTTGGGAAATCTCGTTCTTTATCTTGATATTTTTAAAGGCATGGTCGCGACCGGTTGGCCACTATTTTGCCAACCTACCATCACGACGGGAGTGGATCCAAGTATTCTAATGGTCTCAGGATTTATCGGTGCTTTATTAGGACACGCCTTTTCGTGCTTCACCCACTTCCGAGGTGGCAAGAGCGTTGCTACGGGTGCTGGGGGTTTTCTTATGTTGTTTCCGCAGGGTGCACTGGTCGCGGCTATTGTCTGGGGTTTGACGGTCGCTATCACGCGTTACGTCTCATTAGCCTCTATATTAGCGGGTGTGGCTTTAACGATAACCGCAGTAGTGCAGCACGTTTCTCCACTACTTACGGTTGCGTGTGTTGGCGTCATGGTTTTTGTCATCATCCGCCATCGGACCAACATTTCTCGTCTCCTTGCGGGCACAGAGAACAAGACCGGTCGGAAGAAGCCTGATACTCCCGCATGAGCAAAAAAACTGTTATCAATATCGGACTGTGTGGATTTGGCACAGTCGGGCAGGGAGTCTGGAAGCATTTGATGCGCGCACGCGCAGACCTTGAGTCGCGCTTGGGGGTCTGCCTCGAGATCAGCGCGGTCGCCGTCCGGGATTTGCGGCGCAAGCGCACAGTCAAGATTCCTGCCCGCAAGCTGACCAAGGATGCGATGTCCATCGCGACCGACCCCAAGGTTCAAATCGTCTGCGAACTGATGGGCGGCACGGATCTGGCCCTCAAGGTGACCCTGGCGGCATTAAGTGCCGGCAAGGTGGTCATTTCGGCCAACAAGGCCCTGATCTGTGCGCATGGCGCCGAGATTTTCGCGACCGCCCGCAAACACGGCGGACATTTTTTCTTTGAAGCGAGCGTGGCGGGCGGAGTCCCCATCATCAAGGCCCTGCGCGAAGGCTTGGTGGCCAATCGATTTCCCCACATTTACGGCATCCTCAACGGCACCTGTAACTATATCCTCACCCAGATGGAGGAGCGCGACGAACCCTATGACAGCGTGCTGGCCGAGGCCAAGCAACTGGGGTATGCTGAGGCGGACGAAGCCTTGGACGTGCAGGGTTGGGATGCCGCGCACAAGGCCGCGGTGCTGGCCTGGCTGGCCCATGGCATCTGGGTGCATCCCGATCGGATGATCGTCGAGGGAATTGATCGCATCACCCCTGCAGATTTCAAAAATGCGGCCACGCTGGGCTACGGCATCAAATTGCTGGCCATCATCACCCGGGATTTTGTCTCCAACGAACTTTCCGTCCGTGTGCATCCCACCTTGCTGCCCGAGGGCAACGTCATTGCCAATGTCAGCGGGGTCTACAACGCGATCTCCGTCACCGGCGACGTGGTCGGCACCACCCTTTACATCGGCAAGGGGGCGGGACAGGACGCCACGGCCAGTGCGGTCATCAGCGATATTGGCGATGCCGTCGCGCTGCTGCGCAACCGCAAGGGGATGCACTTGATTTCCGAGGTGCCGTTGCCGGCCGCCGGGGGGCTCAAATTGGCCCCCTTGGAAAACATTCGCGGGTGCTACTACCTGCGCCTGACGGTGCGGGATGAACCCGGGGTGCTGGCCAAGGTGGCCTCGGTGATGGCGAAGCACCATGTCAGCATAGCCAGTGTCATCCAGAACCCGTCCGAGGTGGCGGATACCGCGTCCCTGGTCTTGACCACGCACGAGAGCCATGAACGCGCCATGCGCGGCACCCTGCGCCAGCTCAACCGGCTCGCCAGTGTGGTGGATAAGCCCCTGCTTTTACGCATCAGTGAATTCAAAGCCTAATCTTTACTGACCATGCCACGCATCGTCCAAAAATATGGCGGCACCTCCGTGGGTGACGTCGAACGCATCAAGAAAGTCGCCGAGCGCATCAAGTCCGCGCAGGACCAAGGCAACCAACTCGTGGTGGTTGTATCCGCGCGGGCGGGTGTGACCAACGAGCTGATCGCCCGGGCGAAATCCGTGTGCGCACATCCCAGTGAGCGGGAACTCGACCAACTGCTCGCCATCGGTGAGCAGGAAACCTGCGCCTTGATGGCGATGGCGTTGCACGGCCTCGGGGTCGACGCGGTGAGCTACACGGGGGCCCAGGCCGGTATCTTTACCGACAAGGTGCACACCAAGGCGAAGATCACCACGATCAACGCCAAGCCGATCGAGAAGGATCTGGAGGCAGGTCGCATCGTGATTGTGGCCGGTTTCCAGGGCATCAACGAGGAAGGCCATGTGACCACCTTTGGCCGCGGAGCCTCGGACCTGACGGCCATTGCGTTGTCCGCGGCATTGCAATCCGACAAGTGCGAGATTTATACCGACGTCGACGGGGTTTATACGGCAGATCCGCGGGTGGTGTCCGATGCCTGCAAACTCAATGAAATCTCCTATGATGAGATGCTCGAACTGGCCTCGTCCGGCTCGAAGGTCATGATGTCGCGCTCCGTCGAGTTCGCCAAGAAATACAACGTCGTTTTTGAAGTCCGCTCCTCATTCAACTACAACCCAGGAACCATCGTGAAAGAAGAAGTCGCCTACATGGAAAAGGTCGTCGTGCGCGGCGTCGCCGTCGACAAGGACCAGGCCAAGATCATCGTCAGCAACATCCTCGACAAACCGGGTTCGGCCGCACGGGTGTTTCGTGCCCTGGCGGATGCCAATGTGCTGGTCGACATGATCGTGCAAAACGTCGGCCGTCACGGGATTGCCAATCTCACCTTCACCGTGCCGCTGGGTGATTCCCACCGTGCGCTCAAAACCTTGGAGCCGGTGCTGGACGATATCGGCGGCGGCCAGGTCGCCATCCACGAGCACATCGCCAAGTTATCCGTGGTTGGTGTGGGCATGAAGACGCACTCCGGAGTGGCTGCGACCTTGTTCCAGGCCTTGGCTGACGCGGATATCAATATCGACCTGATTTGCACCTCGGAGATCAAGATATCCATTGTGATTGATTTGGACCGGGCCGATGAGGCCGCGCGCCTCACACACAAGGTGTTTGAACTCGATCAACTTGGTGGCTGAGTGGGGAGGGTGACGTTGCAGTCATGAATTTCGTCTCCACGCGAGGCCAGACCCCGCCTTTGGGGTTTTCCGCCGCAGTGGCCACGGGACTGGCCCCGGACGGAGGGCTCTACCTGCCCGAGAACCTGCCGGATATTTCGACCCAATGGTCCAAGTGGGCGGGTTTGGGTTACGCGGACCTGTGCTTTGAATTCATGCGCCTGTTCGCGACGGATATTCCGGCGGACGATTTGCGCGGGATCGTGACGAAATCCTACACGAAATTTGAGCATCCGGACATTGCGCCCCTGGTCAAACTGGATGACCGCACGTTTGTGCTGGAGCTGTTCCACGGCCCCACACTGGCCTTCAAGGATTTTGCCCTGCAACTGCTCGGCAACCTCTACGGCTATCAGTGTGCCCGTCAGGGCGAAACCATCAACGTGCTGGGTGCCACCTCCGGTGACACCGGGGCGGCGGCCATTCATGCCCTGTTGGGCAAACCCGGCACCGCGATCTTCATCCTTTACCCCGACGGTCGCGTCTCGCCGTTGCAGGAACGGCAGATGGCCTGCACCGGCGCGGATAACGTATATGCCATGGCGATCAACGGATCCTTTGACGACGCCCAGGCGGCGCTGAAGGAGATTTTCGCCGATCAGGAATTTCGCACCAGGCATCGCCTTTCGGCGGTCAACTCCATCAATCTCGCCCGGGTGTTGGCCCAGTGCGTTTATTATCTTTATGCGTGGTTGCGGTTGCCGGCGGGGGTTCGCAAGGAAGTGGAGTTTGTCGTGCCCACCGGGAATTTCGGCAATGTGCTGGCGGGTTGGTTGCTACACAAAATGGGGGTGCCGATTCCGGCATTCAAGGTGGCAACCAATCAGAATGATATTCTCTACCGGCTTTTCACCACCGGGGAATACCGGATGGAGTCCGTGCGGCCCAGCTTGGCTCCGTCGATGGACATCCAGGTGGCATCCAATTTTGAGCGATTTCTCTACTACAGTCTCGATCAGGATCCCGCGCGGGTGAGGGAGGCCATGGTGAACTTCAAGCAGTTCGGCGTGCAAAGGTTCGGCGATTTCAATCGCGATATATTTTCGGCCACCCGTTGTGCTGATGCGGAAATTCCCGCCATCATCCGGGGTCTGCATGACAAGTTTGGTTACGTGGCTGATCCGCACACGGCCTGCGCCTTCAAGGGCCTTGCTCCCGACCGGGTCAGTGTGGTTTTGGCGACTGCCAGTCCGGCGAAATTTCCCGAGACCATCCGATCGGCCATAGGCCTCGAACCGACCCACCCAAGTCTGGAGGCGCTGAAGACCCGGCCGATTGTCAAACATCTCGTGGATGCGAACTCGGCCGCGATCGCGAGGTTTGTGACCGGGCACGCGGTCCAAGTGAACTCCTGACCAATGCCGGTGCCGACCTCCAAGGGTAAAACGAGTGCGCGGGATTCCCGGGATGTTTCCCGTTGGCAGATTCAGCTCTCGGCCCTGGTGATCATCCTCGGGGTGCTGCTGGCCTATGCGAACAGCCTTTCGTCGCCCTTTGTCTTTGATGATTTGAAAGGCATAGTGCAGAACACCTCGATCCAGCGGTTGTGGCCGCTCACGGATGCCCTCGTGGCCCCGCCCACGGCATCCGGTGCAGTGGGCCGTCCGGTTGTGAATCTTTCCCTGGCGTTCAACTACGCGATCGGCGGGCTGGATGTGCGCAGCTACCGGTTTTTCAATATGGTGCTGCATGCCTTGGCGGGTTTGGCGCTTTTTGGCCTGGTGCGTCGCACCCTGGGCCGACCGATCCTGCGCGAGACTTACGGCGCGTCGGCTCTTCCCTTGGCCCTGGGCATCGCTCTCGTCTGGACCCTGCATCCCTTGCAGACCGAATCGGTGGTTTGTGTGATCCAACGCACGGAAATATTGGGCGGCCTGTTTTATCTGCTCACGCTCTACACGTTTGTGCGCAGTCTGGAATCAACCCGCCCTGTCTGGTGGCTAAGCCTGAGTGTGATTGCCTGTCTGACGGGCATGGCCGCCAAGGAGATCATGGCGACTGCTCCCGTGATCGTGTTGCTCTTTGACCGCACCTTTGCGGCGGGATCCTTCAAAGCGGCATGGCGCGAACGATGGAGGTATTATCTGGGATTGGCCGCCACCTGGGTGTTGCTGGTCTTCCTCGTGATTTCGAACGACAAGCGGGGAGGCATTGTGGGCTTTGGTCTGGGCATGAGTGCCTGGGATTATGCCCTGACCCAATGTCGGGGGATTCTTTTGTATCTGCGCCTGTCCCTTTGGCCCCATCCCCTGGTGATGGACTACGGGGCAAATGTCGTCTCCAGCGTGCGCGAAGTATGGTGGCAGGGGGTGATCCTGCTGGGGTTGGTGGCGGCGACACTGGTCGCTCTGGTGCGCCGGCCCGTGATCGGTTTTGTTGCTTTCACGGCCTTTTCGATTCTCGCGCCGAGTTCCAGCTTCGTGCCACTGACCACCCAGACCCTCGCGGAGCATCGCATGTATTTGCCGCTGGCCGGAGTGGTGATCCTGGTGGGGTTGGGTCTCTACCGCTGGTGGGGCCGGTGGGTGCTGCCCGGTGTCTTCCTGGTGGCGGTCGTGGCCGGATTCGGCACGGCCAAGCGCAATACCGCTTATCACACCAAACTGTCCATCTGGGCCGACACCGCGGCAAAGGTGCCGGACAACGCCCGGGCCCTCGTGAACCTGGCGAGTTGCTATGTGGAGGAAAATCGCATGGCGGAGGCGGTGGCGACCTATGAACGGGCATTGGTCGTGCAGCCCGACTATGCCGAAGCCGAATACAACCTGGGCAACGTGTATTTCAAAATCGATGACTTTGCCCGGGCCGTGACGCATTACGAGCGGGCCGTGCAGCTGAAGTCGGACTACATGCTGGCACACTACGGTCTGGCCTACAGCCTCCTGCGCATCGGCCGGATCGATGAAGCCTTGGTTCATTATCAAAGGGCGGATGAAATCACCCCCGATCAACCGATCACCCTGCACAGTTATGCCAGCGCGCTGGTCTATGCCGGCCGGCATGACGAGGCCTTGCAACGCTATGAACATGTGGTGCGTTTGACGCCGGAGGACTCAGCCATCCACAGTGAGATGGGGTCGCTACTGGCTCACCTGGGTCGGACGGAACTCGCTTTTCAACACTTGCAGAAAGCCGTTGAGTTGGATTCCAACAATATGATCGCGCGCTATACCCTGGGGTTGCTTTTGACCCGCATGCAGCGTTATCCCGAGGCGGTGGATCAATTTTCCGCGGCGATCCGTCTGCAGCCCAATTTCGCGGAAGCCCGCAACGGCCTGGGTGTGCTCTTTATGCGCATGGAACGCTGGTCGGACGCGGTGGGGCAATTGCAGGCCGCCCTGCGGATTCGGCCGAATTATCCGGAGGCGCGGGAAAATCTGGATCGGGCGGAACTGTTGCGTGATTTGCGGGGCGGCTAAAGGAGTGGTGCCAGCAGTCGGCTCAAGTCCTCGGCCAACCCGCCCAGCAGCTTGAAGCGTGGTGGCTTGGCCGGATGGTGGTCGGTGCAGTGGGCGATCAAGCCTTCGGCCCATTCGGTCATCGCACGCACTTCCGGAACCGAGTGGACCATCACCCCGATTTCGAAATTAACAAAGAGGCTGCGCAGATCGAGATTGGCCGAGCCAAAAAATGCCACCCGGCCATCCGCCAGGGTGGCCTTGCAATGCATCATGCCCGGGCCGAAAAGTTTCACCTGCACCCCGGCGTGGCGCAATTCCCGCAGGTAATGTTTGCGTGCAAAGTCCGCGATGCGGTGATTCGACTTGGCGGGCACCACCAGGGTGATGGCGCAACCCGACCGGACCTTCACGATCAAGGAGCGCAGCAGCACCTCATCCGGTATAAAATAGGGCGTGATGATGATGAGGCTTTTTTCCGCCGCCTGGACCATGGCCAGCAGACCTTCGTATAACGGGTCACCGTTCACGTCCGGTCCGCTTGCGATGACCTGCAGTTCGCCGTTCCCGCGGGCCTGACACGAGGCTTCGGGCTGAATCTCGGCGCGAATATTTTCGGCGGATTGCCGGCTCGCGAAACACCAGTCGGCCATGAACACATCGTTGAGCAGGGCGGCGGCCGGACCCTGGATGCGGGCGCCAAAATCGGCCCAGCGTTTTTTCCTTTTCACCGGTCCCATGTATTCGGTAGCGAGATTGTGCCCCCCGACAATGGCAGTGGTATGATCGAAAATCGCGATCTTGCGGTGATTGCGCAGATTGGCCGAGCCGCGTGAGGTAAAGGGGAGCACGGGCATGAACCATTCCACTTCACCCCCGGCTTTTTTGATCGGGGCGACGAAATTCCGGCTGATGAACATGCAACCGACCGCATCCAAGAGGAGGCGGACCTTGACGCCTTCCCGGGCCCGCCGGGCGAGCAACTTGACGATGCGTTTGCCGGTTTCGTCGCTGCTGAGGATAAAGGTGGTGATGTGGATGTGGTGGACGGCGTTGCAGATTGATTCCTCCCAGATGCGGTAGGTTTCCTCCCCATTGGTCAGCAATTCCACCTGGTTGCCGGCGACGGGAGGGGAGCCCCCGGCCCCGGTGACCGCCTGCGCGATGGGCCGGTGCGCATGCTCGGCGGGCAGGATTTCCGGCCCTGGCAGGGTCGGGAAGACATTTTTCTTCCTGGCCATCAGTTTGCGCAGCTTGCGACCGCCAAACAGCAAATACAGCGGCACACCGATGTAGGGAATGAGCACGATGCCCAGCAGCCAGGCGAACGTGTTTCCCGGCTGGCGTTTTTCGCTCATAAGCCGGGCAATCAGGAAAAAGGCCAGCATGAAGCCGCCCACCGTCAGCAAATGAGGCAGCACGGCATTGATAAAAGGATGCTCGATCACGTCATTCATACGGCTCGGTCTGGAGCACTTGAATAGGCCACTGACCGGCGGGAGACAACTCCATGCGAAAAAAACCTTGAACTTAACGCGCTGAGTCGCGAATTTCCGCCCCTTCGTTTGGTAGGATACTCAAGTGGCCAACGAGGGGAGACTGTAAATCTCCTG
>JAIPJW010000196.1 GCA_021734075.1 Cephaloticoccus sp. | reverse complement strand
ACAACGAAGGCATGGGGGTGCCCTGCTCGTTCGGGGTGCCCGCGATCTCCAAGCGGGGCAAGACCGCGTTGCAGGCGACGGCCGGCATGGTCTCCTTTATCGACGACCGGATTGGGCGGATTCTGGAAAAGCTGAAAGCGACCGGGCAACTGGAGAACACGATCATCATCTACACTTCCGACCACGGTGAACTCCACGGCCATCACGGCCTCTGGGGCAAGGGACTCGCCGCCTATGAGGATTGCCAGCGCGTGCCGCTCATCATTTCCGCCCCGGGCCACATCCCGGCCAAGGGCACGACCCAGGCACTCGTGAACCTGGTGGATTTGCCGCGCACCTTCCTTGGTTTTGCCGGCGTAAAGGTTCCCCAAGGCATGCAGGGGGTTGATCTTGCTCCCTTGCTCCGGGGCGAAACCGATTCCGTGCAGGATGCGGTTTTGGTGGAAAGCCGCCCCACGCAGCACACCCTTTACCAGCACACCTTGGTGACGGCCGACCACAAGCTGGTCGTCTATCGCGATTGGGACGAGGGCGAACTCTACAACCTCAAAAACGATCCCGACCAATACACGAATTTGTGGAATGATCCGGCCTCACGTGACCTGCGGGAGAAGCTTATGCTCCGACTGGTGCAGCAACACCTGCAACGCGAAGGCGAAGTGCACCCGCGCATCAACTTTGGCTGAGGGCGGGCAAGGTAAAGTTGTCCCCCGTGCGTTCGATCCAGGCCTTCAGTTCGGCCTGAAGTTTTTGGCGCGGCTTGGTGAAGCCGCGGGTGTGGGCGAGGTTGACCAGTTCGTAGGGGTCTTCGTTCAGATTGAAGAGCATCCAGGGCTGGCCTTCGAGCACGATGTATTTCCAGCCGTCGCGGGTGACGATGCCGCGCCAGGGACGATCCACACTAAAGCGGAAGGCGGTGGGCCCGATCATCTGGAGATACGCCGAGTCGGGATATTCCGGGGCCGTGCGGTCGGTCAATCGTTCGGCGGAATAATCGGTGCCGACCATGCCGGCGGGAATATCGAGGCCGCAGAGCCCGAGGGAGGTGGGAGCAAAATCCACATGATTGAAAACATGGTCACGGACACCGGTTTTCAGGCCGGGCACGTTCCCTCCAATAATACACGGAATGCGGATGGATTCCTCGTGAGGGGAAGTTTTGCGGAAGTGCCCGTGGGATCCATGCATGTCGCCGTGGTCGGAGAAAAAGACGATGTGGGTATTATAGGCGAGTCCGAGTTCATCGAGGGCCGCCCGGATGCGGCCGAGATTCCAATCGAGGTTTTCGATCATCGCGTAGTAACCGGCCAGATCCCGGCGCACTTGATCCTGCACTGCCGGGTAAGGCGGCACGTTGGGCCGGAGAATGATTTCCGCCGGATTGTAACGGCCCATCCACTCCTCGGGCGCCACGTAGGGCTGGTGGGGAGGCTGGACCGACAGCACGGAAAAAAACGGCTGACCTGCAGTGGCATCAGCACGAAGTTGCTCGATAAAGAGGTCGGTAAGCACATCGGTTTCGAAGCCGGGCAATTGCCGATGAAAAGCGGTCTCCCCTTCTCCGCCGTGCACGTGGCTGTTGAACGCCCCGGTATTGTTCTGGTAAGCACACCAGGTGCGAAATCCACCGCGGCGCACGGGCGGCACGATGTGGCTGGCCACGGAAGCCTCGCGCTCATTGAAACCGTCGAGGTGCCATTTGCCAAAATACGCAGTGTTGTAGCCTTGCTCGTTGAAGGCATGAGCGACCGTGGGTATCGCCGGATCAAGCGGGCACACGTGACCGGGCACCGCCTCGTGTGCGTAAAGTCCGCTGATCAAGGAGCCGCGAAAGGGACAGCAAAGCGGGCTGCCGGAGATCGCCCGGTCAAAACAAACGCCTTCCCGGGCCAGTCGATCGAGGTGAGGGGTGCGAACGTTGGGATCGCCCCGAAAACCGAGGGCCTGCCCCCGATGTTGATCACCAAAAATCCAGATGATATTGGGTTGGGATAAACTGCGCTCACTACTCATGGGTCAGGGCCTCCGGGTTGAGGGTTCGGATTCCGGTCTACCAACGGAACAATCTGCGTCCTAAAAGTCACCTGCCGACCCGGTGTTTCAATGTAAAATGCATCCCGCCGTGCCGGCACGGGGGAATCCGGGGCCGAACCCAGATAAACTTTGAATTCACCCGGCACGAAAAAGGTTACCCGAAAGACCTGCCCGGAAGCATAAGTGACATTGAAACCCGCCTCCCCCCGAAACTGCGCGACGCGCACCTCACGCCAGTAGCTGAAGGGTTCAGGATTCCCAGCGCAGAAGGCGTCAACCGGGACCATGTTCGTGACGGGCTGGACCTTGCCCTGGAGGTGCAGTGCCAAGCCCAACCGCGGCGGCGTTTCGGCCCGGGAAGTGATCGTGACCTCGTCCCACAAGCTGCCTGCTGCGATGCGCAAGGTCCGACGCACGCTGGCGTCGGGACGATACAACGGTTGCTCCGCCGTCATGGTCCCGGCCGCCGGGTTGAACGCGAGCATCACCCCGCGCTGCGGCAGACTTGCCGGATCTCCATCGACGGGGGGCCGGGCCGAACCCTCGCCATTGATCAACGCCACATTGTGACTGAGCCCCCGGGTGAAATAACCCGGATGCATGGGGGAACCGTAGCCCACGGTGTAGGCATCATGGGAGATGTCCGTGGTCCCCCAAAAGGCCTCAAAATTCAACAATTCCTCCTGCGCATGTGAACCGGTCAACTGACCGTAGTGGAAGAAAACCTGCCAGCCATCCGCTTTGAGCACCGCGAAACGGGTGAAATCAAAGTTTCGACTTATCACCACGGGCAAGGCCATGGGTGCACCCACCCCGGCCTCCGGGGGATCAATCAGCGTATCCCAGTTTTTTACCCGGCCGGCTTCCGCGACGCCCACCGGCGTGGGCAACACGCGGTAGGCGCGCAGGAGCGCTCCTTTGAGCGGGGCGTAATGCAATCGCAGGGCGGAATTATCCGCGGGGTTGGGCAGGGAATCATCCGGGAAGCGCAGCCAGGTCGGTGCCAACATCATGTTGAGCACAATGGCCATTTCGTCCGCAATTTCCCCTGTGCGGTCCGCCAAACCGGCCGCGACAAACAGGGGCAACAAACCCGAAACCGCGAATTCGTTGTAACCCATCGACTGCTCAAACCACAGGTAGTCGCCGGTCACACCCTGCCGTAGCTGCTGGCGCAGCCCCCAGGGTCCATCCAGGGCCTCACGCCACATCGTCTGGTCATCGTAAAGCAGGGCCACCTGGGCCGCCGTCGCGCGCAGGTAACAGGCTATGTTGTGAATGCGCTGCATACTCTGGTTCAACATCGCGACTTCCGGTTCAAATAACTTTGCCCGCCACGCCTGTCGCTGCTCGTCAGTAGTCTGATCCCAGATCAGTCGGGCTGCCTCCACGAGCTTCCCGAGATAGACCGCTTCCATCAACGGCTGGCCAAACAACCGGCTGGGTCCGTAAAACCGGTCCTGGACGGGCCAACGCTCGCGATGCACGGCGTAGAAATCCAACTGTTCCGCCACCCATTCGGCATAACGGACATCACCTGTAAGCTGCCACAATCTGGCTGCGTCCTGAACCGTGGTGATATGGCGTCCGCGGAACGACACCACCCAGGCACGGAAGATCACGGGGGTAACGGCAATCGCCGGATCCGAGTTGCTCGCCAGCGTGGACACCTCCTCACCCGGAATCTCCGGCGTCCACTTGATGAACGAGCCATCCTGCGGACTGACAAACTCGTGGCCCCAGCCCGCCACCCAGTCCACGCGGTCACGATGCCGGGTCATCCAGTCATCGACGCCGGCCCGCTTGGCCTTGAACCATTGCCGCCAGGATTCGTCTCCGGCCAAACGTTGCCGGGCTCCCGCCCAGTCTTCCAGGGGCCGCCGCCAGGTCGAGCCACTGTTCCCGGTCCGTTTCATCTCGGCATAAACTGCGTCTGGGTTTTCCTTGGGAAAGGGCCCGGCATTTCCGTCCGCCGCCCAAACCGGTGGCAGGAGCAGGCAAAGCCAAAACGCGAGGTGCGAAAATCTCTGCTTGGCGGGAGACGGGAGGAACTGCCGGTCGGAATCCATCATCCCTTCACGGCCCCGGTTTGGATGCCGCTGATCAACTGCTTCTGCAGCAGCGCAAAAATAATGATGAGGGGCACGACCGACATCGTCACCGCGGCCATCAGCAGGTGCGTAGCCTGGCCATGACTCGAATCAAAAAACAACAACCCGACCGGCAGGGTGTATTTTTCCACGCTCTTGATCATCACCAGGGGCCAGAAAAAACTGTGGTAGTTGCCCATGAAGGTAAAGATGGCCAGGGTCAGCAAGCCGGGCCGGGACAGCGGCAGGATGATCAACCAGAAAATCTGCCACTTGCTGGCCCCATCAATCTCGGCCGCCTCATCCAGCGCGGCCGGAATGCCCAGCATGAACTGGCGCAGCAGGAAGGTGCCAAACGCGCTGAAGGCCGCCGGCAACACCAAACCGAGAAAGGAATCTACCAGCCGGAAATGCACCATGATCTGGTAATTGGGGATCAGCATGACCAAACCCGGCAGCATCATTGTGCCGAGATACAAAAAGAAAACCCGGTCGCGCAACCGCCAGCGCAGGCGTGCAAAACTGTAGGCGGCCAGCGAGCTCGTGAAGACCTGCAGCAAGGTCACCCATGACGCGATCAACAGGCTGTTCCACATGAAGCGCGTGAAGGGAATGGTCCGGAACACCTGCAGGTAATTCTGCCACTTCCACTCCTGCGGCAGCCAATTTTCACCGGCCACTTCGGGCAGGGACTTGAAGCTGGTCAAAACCATCCATACAAACGGCGCCATCATGGCCAGGCTCAGCAGGGTCAGCAGCAGGTGCACCGGCATCGGCGTGGAACGGGCGGTATGATCGGGGCTAGTCATTGACATACCGGTTGCCGAATTTGACGTTGAAAAATGAGAGCCCGCACACGAGGACGAACAGCACCCAGGCCACGGCCGAGGCGTAACCGAGCCGACCGGTTTCGAAACCCTCAAGATAGATGAAATAACTCATCGTGGTCGTGGACCCCGCTGGACCGCCGGCGGTCATGGTGCGGGCCATTTCAAAGCCGCCCTGCAGGCCATGAATCACACTCATTACCCCGATGAAAAAGGTGATCGGGGCAAGTTGTGGCCAGGTGATGTGGCAAAAGCGCTGCCATGAGGAGGCCCCGTCCATGTCGGCGGCTTCGTAAAGCTCGGTCGGGATATTGCTCAACCCGGCCATGTAAAGAATCATGTTGTTCGAGCCGATGGCCGCCCACAGGGCCATGATCATGATCGCAGGTTTTGCCCATTCGTAAGTGCCCAGCCAATTCGGTGGCTTCAATCCCCCTTGGGCCATCTCCGGCAGAACGCGGGCCACGGCCGCCAGTCCGCCCAAGGCGGTCAACAAGGCAACCAGACCCAAGCCCAGGATCAGCTCCGTGCCCAAACCCGCGTCCCCTTTGACGCCGGATCCCCGGACCACGGCCGGTCGGGCCCAGGCCAGCAGGAGTATCAGCCCCCCCGTGGCCGTCGCGACGGTGACTGCCATGTCCGCCGCGCCTTGGTTCCACTGCCAGGTCAACCCGATCGGGATCGCGGTCGCCAAGCCACCCAGGGCCC
>JAIPJW010000020.1 GCA_021734075.1 Cephaloticoccus sp. | reverse complement strand
GCCGTGGTGGCGGCCTCCCAGTCCGCCTCGGTGGATCCGTGCAACTTGAGTGAAGTGTCCAGCGCCGCCACCGGCACCCCTTGCTCCTTCAGGTGCGCCGCCAACACCTCAGGCGTGCCCCAACGATCCCCGAAATACACCGGCAGATCGATGGTGCCCCCCAGGGCGCGCAACTCAACCGCATCCACTTGGTGACGCTTCGCGAGTTCGAGCACCTCATCGAGTTCCAACTCGGCACAACCCAAAGTGGAAAAACAGCGCTTCATCCGGAAATCATGGCAGGACCCCTCTCTGCTGAGAAGTGCAGAATCGCGTCATGGGTCACAAAGCTCTTGCCGCTTTGCGAGTTTTCTCAAGAACCGTGGTTGCGCTGTAGCGACAGCGCATATTCAACCCCGATCGCATATGCCAAGACCCGTCACCTTGTTCACCGGCCAATGGGCCGATCTGCCGCTCGAAAAACTCGCGCCGCTCGTCAAACAAATGGGCTACGATGGTGTCGAACTCGCCTGCTGGGGCGATCACTTCGATGTCGATCTCGCCGCGCGTTCCAAAAAATACGTCAATGACAAGTGGGCCCTGCTCAAGGATCACGGCCTGACTTGCTACGCCATTTCCAGCCATCTGGTCGGCCAGGCCATCTGTGACAACATCGACGCCCGGCACCAGGCGATCCTGCCCCCCGACGTGTGGGGCAAGGGTGACCCCGAGGGTGTGCGCAAGCGCGCCGCCCGCAAGATGGGGCTCACCGCCCGCGCCGCCCGCCGGTTCTTCGACGCCAAACCCGGCCGTCGGAATCGCGATGATTTTCCCGCCGTGGTCAACGGCTTCACCGGCTCCTCCATCTGGCACTCCCTCTACGCCTTTCCTCCCACCTCGCAGGAATACTGGGATGCGGGTTTCGCCGACTTCGGCCGGCGCTTTGGTCCGATCCTCGAACAATTCGAAGCGGCCAACGTCAACTTCGGTCTCGAGGTGCATCCGACGGAAATCGCCTTCGACATTGCTTCGTCCCAACGCGCCATCGCCGCTGTCAAGGGCCACAAACGCTTCGGCTTTAACTACGACCCCTCACATCTCGGCTATCAGGGGGTCGATTACGTCCGGTTCATCCGCGAGTTTGGCAGCCGCCTCTACCACGTGCACATGAAGGACGTCTGGTGGGGCCACGGTGACGGCACCGTCGGCGTGTTCGGCGGCCATGTGAACTTTGGTGATGCCCGCCGCTATTGGGATTTTCGCTCGCTGGGTCATGGCGACATCAAATTCGAGGACATCATTGTCGCTTTGAATGATGTCGGTTACGCCGGCCCCCTGTCCGTGGAGTGGGAAGACATTCGCATGGATCGCGTGCACGGGGGCACGGAGGCCGCCGCCTTTGTGCGCCAAGTTGACTTCCCCTCCAGTGCCCTCGCCTTCGACGCCGCCTTCGATAAAAAGAATCAGTAACGATCACTGCCACGGAGACACCAAGACACGGAGTTTAATCTATTCTTCGTGACTCCGCGTCTCCGCGGCCAACTCCTCAAATCCCTATGAATCGCAAACTACGATTTGGCATGATCGGCGGCGGACGCGGCGCCTTCATTGGCGCGGTGCATCGCATCGCCGCCATTATGGACGGCAAAGCCCGCCTCGTCGCCGGTGCCTTTTCCTCCGACCCCGAGCGCTCCAAGGCCTCGGCCGAGGACCTCTTCGTCAAGCCCGACCGGGCCTACGGCTCCTATGCCGAAATGGCCAAGGCCGAGGCGAAGATGCCGGCTGACCAGCGGCTGGACTTCGTTGTGATCGTCACACCGAACCACCAGCACTTCCCGCCTGCCAAACTATTCCTTGAGGCGGGCTTCAATGTCGTGCTCGACAAGCCCGCCACGTTCAACCTCGCCGAGGCCAAGCAGCTGCGGACCATCGTCAAGAAGTCGAAAAAGGTTCTGGTCCTCACCCACAACTACACCGGCAACGTGATGGTAAAGCAGGCCCGCGAGTTCGTCCAAACCGGCAAACTGGGCAAGCTCCGCAAAGTCGTCGTCGAATACCCACAGGGCTGGCTCTCCACTTTCCTCGAGGCCTCAGACCAGAAGCAGGCCGCATGGCGCACCGACCCGAAACGCAGCGGTGCCGCCGGTTGCATGGGCGACATCGGCACCCACGCCGAGAACCTCGCCCGCTACATCACGGGCTTGGAAATCGATTCGCTCTGCGCCGACCTCACAACCTTCGTCAAGGGCCGCAAGCTCGACGACGACGGCAACGTCCTCGTGCGCTACAAGGGCGGCGCGAAGGGCATACTGCACTCGTCACAGATCTGCATCGGCGATGAGAACATGCTCAACATCCGGGTCTATGGCACCGAGGCGGGTATCGAGTGGCGGCAGGAATTCCCCAACGAACTCGTGGTGAAATACGCCGACCGACCGCGCGAAATCTGGCGCCGGGGCAACGGCTACATCTCCGATCACGGCAAGAAGTTCACCCGCATCCCGTTTGGCCATCCCGAGGGTTACCTTGAGGCATTCGCCAACATCTACCTCGAGGCCTTTCGGGCCATCGAGGCCGAGGTCACGGGCAAGAAGCAGCCCAAGGACCTCGACTTTCCCACGATCGAGGACGGCGTCTACGGCATGGCCTTCATCGAGACGGTCGTGAAGTCGTCCAAGCTCGGCGCCAAATGGGTGAAGTTTCCAAAAGCCTAAGTTAAACGCCAAGTCGCGAAGGCGCTAAGAGTTGAGCAGTCTCAAGAGCCCAAAAGAGGGCAGGTTTTAGCTGTTTAAGGCCACACCCAAAGCCAGAATGAGCACCCGGCGGGTGGGTTACTTGCCGGTGGAAACGACGGTGCTCTGCGCCACCCAGGCGTCGTAATTCTTGCGCGGCATGAACCGCAGCGAAGCGGAGTTGATGCAGTAGCGTTTGCCCTTGGCGCGCGGCACATCGTCAAAGACATGGCCGAGGTGGCTCCCGCAAACGGTGCAGTGCACCTCGTCGCGGATCATACCCAGGCTGACGTCGCGCTCCACGCCCACGAACGATTTTTCAAGCGGGCGGTAAAAACTCGGCCATCCCGTGCCGCTCTCGAACTTGGTGCTGCTGTCAAAAAGAGGGGTGTCACAACCCACACAAAAATACACCCCGTCGTCATGCTTGTCCCAAAAGGCGTTGCGAAAGGGCGGCTCGGTGCGTTGAAGACGGGCCACTTGGTATTGCAACGGGGTCAGGCGTTCCTGCCACTCGGCATCGGTGCGCTGGATCTTCGCCTTGCTCATGTCGATCACGACATTGGAGGGCAGACCGCAGGCGGATTTTTCGCCGGGGGCGCATTCGAGGGCATCCTTGGCGGCAGTCGGTTTGGTGGTTTTCATATCAGCGGCAAAAAGGGTTCCGGCGGCAACCGCCAGGGCAAGGGCAAGCATCGTAAATCGGTTGGGCATACCTTTCTGAGAGTAACCATAACGAACGTTTATTCCAACCCTGAGTCCCATTTGGGCACAAAAAAAGAGCCCACCGGAGTGGGCTCATATCAAAATCACCTGAAAACGGTTTAGAATTTGGTGGAAACACCCAATACGACCCGGCGCGGCATCCCGCGGGATTGGTTCGCATTGTAGTAAACGGTATCAGCCAGGTTCTTCACCGCGAGGGTCGCGGACCAACCACGACCGTCCATTTTCCAATCGCGACCAACCGTCAGGTCATAGATGGTGCTGGCTTCAAGGAACAGCGTTGGATTGGCCGTGCGTTGGGCCTTGTCCCCGGTGTAAACAAAACCACCACCCACCCACCAACCTTGGAGTGACTCGTGCTCGAAATTGTAACGGGTCCAAAGCGTGGCCAATTGCTCCGCCGAGCCTTCCGGCACGGCGTTGAGAATCAGGGCCTTTGCCTCCTCAAATGCCGCGACGTAGGCTGCCTGATAAACCGGATCGGCATTGGTCGGCAGCGCCGGGAAAATCGCCTTGACCGTCTTGATGTCCATCTTGCTGACCGTGGCATAAACCTGCCAGTTGTCCGTGGGTGACCAGGTCAACTCGACCTCGACTCCTTCACTTTGGTCAACCGTGCCCTGGCGGGTCAGTGTGGGGAAAGAACCATCCGGAGCGGATTCGCGGAAACGCAGCACCCGGTTTTCCCGTTCCAAGTGGAACAACGACACCGTGGAGGACACGCGGCCATCGAGGAAATCGGTCTTTACCCCCACTTCATAGCCGCTGCCAGTCGTCGGCTTCGCCGGGGTCGACCGGGTCACCGGATTGGAGGAACTGGTCGGCAGCAAGGGGTTATAACTCGGATTCCAGTCGGTCAGACTGCGGTCCTCAATGAAGAACGATTCGGAGTAACTGGCGAAGAGAAGCAGGTCGGGCCGAAGCTTGAATCCGGCGCCCACCTGTGGCGTGGTCTTGGTCGCTTCAAATTTCGACCCCACCGACGGAGACCCGCCCGTGACGGTGGGCCGGAAGTCTGTGTTGATGGTCCAGGTTTTGTTATAGCGGGCTCCACCGATCAGGATCAAACGCTCGTTCAATAGGCTGGCATTCACCAAGGCATAAACCGCACTTTCCTCGCCACTGGCATCGTTGAACGAGTTCACGTTCGGTATGTCATCCGGATTGAAATTCGTGTTGTGCACCCACGTGGTTGGATCGTTGTAATTCCAGGGTTGAAAATGCTGGATCGGAGTCGTGGCTTCATTGGGCGTGCTGGCCGAAGGCGTCGCCGTGCTTTCACGGCGGAAACTGCCGGTCCCAATCTTGCTCAAGAAGGCTCCAAACAAGGGACGCAGTTTCACCTCACCCAGCTCCACCAAGCCGGTCAATTCCGCCTGCCAGGACAGCGTGTCCCCGGAGGACTCCTCCAGGCGTTTGCGACGGGTCAGCAGGGACGAAGCGGTCTTGCTCGCATCCGCCAGCACGGCCGCCGGGTTGGCCTGGAGTTCGGCGACATAATCGAAACGATTCTTGGTTGCCAAATAAGCGGCGGAGGGGGTGGTCGTGAACTCTGCCAAGCCGGTCAGCTTGTTGCTGATCTTGAATTCATCGTAACCAAAATTGAGACGTGCGCGCCAGTTTTCCCCGATTTTCTGGTTGAATTGCAGGTAGAGGGAATCAAAACGCGAACGCCGGTAATCATTGCTCGAGGGATAATTGAAATCATCCGGGAGCGGAGCAAATCCGATGAAGCCGAGATTGAGATTGCCCACATCGATATAGGCCTGGGCGCGGGCGCGATCAGCCACGCGGGCAAAGTTTCCGGAGGATGCCGAAACACTCACCGACATGTTGGGCGACATGTTGATCATGGGCTCCTGATTTTTACGGAAGCTTTCGAAGTCCAGGATCAGGGAAGAGTTTTTACCCACCTTGGCTTCAAAGCTACCCGCTACCAGACGGGAGTCACCACCGCTGGGATCCGCCCAAGCCGGGGATTTTTCATAGGCACCCACCAAACGGGCTTTGAATCGACCGTCGCTCACAGCTTCGTTGATATCAACGTCAACCCGGCGGTAATTGTCCGTTCCTACCTGGGCCTTTACTTTGACGTAGGATTTGTCCTTGGGGCGTTTGGTGATGTAGTTGACCGTGCCGCCGGGAGTGATCTGTCCGTAAAGGAGTGAAGCGGGTCCCTTGACAACCTCGACACGTTCTATGTTGCCCGAATCCACGTAGCGGGAACCGACAAAGCCGTTCCGCTGGGGTGTCACATCACCGTCAAAGCCGCGAATGGAATAGCGGTTGTTACCCTGGGTGAATTCCTTCGCGCCACTGGTGACACCGGGGGCGAACTTCACCACATCGAGCAGCTCATTGGCGCCAATGTCTTCGATGAACTGTTCCGTGAATGCACTAACGGAAAACGGCAGATCCTTGATCGCCGTGTCGATGCGCGTGGCCGAAACGGAATTTCCGGCGCGGTAGCCCTTGTCCGAAGTCGTGCTGACTTGGAATTCGTCGAGCGTGATCACCTCATCCTTGGTATCTGTGGGTGCGGGTGATGTCTGGGCAAAAACCGAGGTCACGAGCAGGCTCGCGAACAAGGTGAATCTGACAGCGCGAACGGCGGAGCGTTCACACAATGACTTGCTTGGGGAATACATGGGTTTGGGAGGTATCTGGGATTCGAGCGGTCACCCGAATCAGATTCATAACTATTAATTATTTGAAGCTAGCAAGCTTCAAATATGAACTAATTCGGTTATTCCGCCTTGACCCGCCGATGTCCGTCGTAGAATTCCACGTCTAGATCCGCGCCGGAGAGCACCCCGGCAGCCCGGGTAATCGGCAACCCCGTGCTGTCCTTCATAATAATAAATCCTCTCTGCAAAACGGAGGTGGGACTGACCGATTGCAATCGTTTCCAGAGGGCCAAAAGCCGTTGCGATTCGCTTTGCACCCTGAGTTCGGGCGATAATCGGAGCAATTCCGCCCGGCCCGCCGCCAGCTGATGCCGCCGATCCTGCAATCCGGCCCGCAGGACCGCGGTCAACCGGTTGGCGTAATCATCCAGTCGCAAAAAACCCTGTTCGATCTGGCCGCCTGGGCTGAGCAGGCGCAGACGACTGGCGGCATGATCCACGCGGGCTCGGGCGGTCTCCAGTCTGTCATCCATGTGGCGGTTCAAACCTTCACCCGCCAGCTCCATTCGGTCCAGCGCCGCCACAAAATGGCTCGAGATCAATTCGGCGGCCGCACTCGGGGTTTCCGCCCGCACATCCGCGGCGAAATCAGTCAGCGTGAAATCAATTTCATGTCCCACCGCCGAAATGATCGGAACCCGGCATGCTGCCACGGCGCGCACCAGCGGTTCCTCGTTGAATGCCCAGAGGTCCTCCAGACTGCCGCCGCCCCGGCCGATCACAATCAGATCATAGCTGCCCTGTGCCTCGGCCAGTTGCAGCATGGCGGCAATTTCCTCCGCGGCGCCTTCACCCTGCACTTTCACCGGGATCACCACGACCCGGCCCCGCCATTCGCGCCGGATCAGGATGCGTAGAAAATCCTGCACCGCCGCCCCGGTCGGCGAGGTGATGAAGGCCACGGTGGCGGGCATGGTCGGCAGCGCCTGTTTGTTGGCCGGATCAAAGAGTCCTTCGACCGTCAAACGCTGCTTGAGGGCCTCGAAGGCCTGTTGCAACCGGCCCACCCCGTCCTCCACCACCGCCCGCACAATGAGCTGATATTGGCCGCGCACTTCATAGACACTGATTTCGCCGTAAACCAAAACCTGCTGCCCGTCGCGCAGACGCAGACTCTGGCGCGAGGCATCACCGCGAAACATCACGGCTGATAGCTGCGCCTCACTGTCCTTGAGGGAAAAATAGACGTGTCCACTGGCCTGCTGCCGAAGGTTGGAGACCTCGCCCCGCACCCAGCAGGGGCGGATGCCGGTTTCCAGGAGCGCCTTGATCCGGCGCGTGAATTCGCCGACGGTGGCCACCCGGTCGTCACCGCCCTCCAAGTTGATTTCACGGGTTCGCTTCATGCCTTGGGTTGCTTGCGGGCGTAGTGCCGGCGCAACAGTTGCACGCCCACCGTCAACAACGCGAAGAGTCCGATTGAAACCAGGACCATTTTCCCCCGGCCCTGCATCAGCGCATCACCAAACATGACAAATGCGCAGGCATACGAGGATGAGATCACCCAGGAGATGAAAAAATAAGTGGTGAAGGGGATGCCGGCCAGTCCGAGGATATAGCTTTGCAGCACATAGGGGGGTCCGGGCGTCACGCGCACCAGAATCACCAGCCCGCGTTGGTTCGCCGCCGCCACCTCCGGCAATTTGTAACCCAACCAACCACAAAGCTTCAGCAGCCATGGTCGCAGCACATGGCGCGACAGCCAATAGGTCAGGGCAAGGTTCAACGCGATGCTCAGCCAAACCAGCAGCAACACGAGCGGCATGCCCAGCACCGGGGCGAAAACCGAACCGGCCGGCACGGTGAAGAACGAGAGGGGAACGCCCACGGCAGGCAATCCCGCCATCGCCAGAAAAAACACCACTGGGCCCAGTTCCCGCACTTTGACCACGCCCAGTTCGATGCATGACTTCAAATCGACATTGGCCGTGCGCAACCACCACCAGGTCCCCAACAAAAATACCAGCCCCACCGCGGCCAGCAGGCCCAGTTTCATGCCCCGATTTTTCGCACCTTCACTCATCCCGCCAGCCTGCGTGGCAGCTCGCGTCAGCGTCAATCCTGCACTGCCGAATTGCGGACGGACGGAAAAGTCTTCCGTTAATCCCGTTGAAATCTATCGTGCCCCGACTCGCATGAAGCTATCCATTGTGATTCCCTGTTACAACGAGGCCCATACCATCCGCACCTTGGTGGATCGCGTGCGAGCAGCTCCCGTGGCGAGCATGGAAATTATCATCGTGGATGACTGCTCGCGGGATGGCACCCGCGACGTGCTGCGCACCCAGATCACGCCACTGGTGCACAAGATCATCTACCATGAGACCAACCAGGGCAAAGGCGCCGCCCTCCGCACCGGCTTTGCCGCGGCGACCGGGGATGCGATCATCGTGCAGGACGCGGATCTGGAATACGACCCCGGCGAGTATCCCAAACTGCTCAAACCGATCCTCGAGGGTAAGGCCGATGTGGTCTTCGGTTCACGTTTCACGGGAGGTGATGCCCACCGGGTGGTTTATTTCTGGCACATGATCGGCAACAAGTTTCTCACCCTCACCTCCAACATGCTGACCAATCTGAATCTCACGGACATGGAAACCTGCTACAAGGTGTTCCGCCGCGAGGTTCTGGAGAAAATCACCATCGAGGAAAATCGGTTCGGTTTTGAACCGGAGATCACGGCCAAGGTTGCCCGCTTGCGCGTGCCCATTTACGAAGTCGGCATCAGTTACTACGGCCGCACTTATGAAGAGGGCAAAAAAATCGGTTGGCGCGACGGTTTCCGGGCCCTTTACGCGATCTTCAAATACAACCTGTTCAACTGACGCCATGGACGCATCGCACCGGATGCGTGGCATATATTTCGGGTGCAGCGCACTGGCGGGTATCACGGTGCTGGTCTGGCTGTGGATCAATTTTTGCCGGTTTCCCAATTCCAGTTGGAACGACATTCGCTTGGTCCCGGTGTTCATGGCGGCGATGGGCGAAGCGGTCTACAATCTGCCGGGCAGCGGGGTCATCACCACGTGGATGTATGGTCCCGTTCCACTCTGGTTGTGGAGTCCGGCCTTGCTGGGCACGACGCCGAGCGCGGCGCTGCTGATTGCCGACGGGGTCAACCTCGGGCTCACACTTGGGGCCATAGCCCTCACGTGTGCCTACTGGCCCTGTCCCGAGGCAACGCGAACACTGCGCTGGACTGCCTTAATCGCCACAATCGCGGTGTGGCCCGATCACGCCTTTGGCTATCTGCAGGCGGACAATGTCGCGGTCGTATTCGCTCTCTTGGGTAATCTATTGCTGGTCACAAATCATGGATCTTCGCGGAGTTGGAAAGTTTGGCTGGCCGCTCTCGCCACGGTTCTGGCTCTGGGCAGCAAACAGACCATGTTGGGAGTGCTGCTGGCCCAGCTGATCTGGTTGCGACTGACCCATGATTGGAGAACCACGCTGACCTATCTTGGGCGCACCGCCCTCTGCGGCTTGATCATGGCGGGAATCGCCATTGCACAATTCGGTCTCGCTCCCCTGTGGTTTGGGATCGTCAAGACCGCCGCCGCATTGCCCATGGTGGAGGACTATGGGGAACGCCTTGGCGCACTGGCTCCCATTCTCAGTGTGCAATGGGGCGTGCCGGTGGGAGCACTGATCATGCTGGGCAAAAAACTGCTGGCACGTGATCATATATTGCGCCTCCCGCTCCTCGCCTGGTTGTGCAGTCTGCCGCTCAGTATTTTCGGGCTGCTTACCACCGGGGGTAGCACGAACAATCTCTATGGCTGGCAGATGCTCGCTGCACCTGTGCTCCTGTGCCTACTGAAGGGTTGGCATGAAAATTATCGGTCGACCATTTTCAGGGTATGGCCAAGCGCGGCCGTTATCGGCGTCATCTGTCTGCGCATAGTGTGGGCCGACCACGCCCCCATCCGCCCGGACACCGGAATTGTCCAACAGGCCGTGGCCATCCAAGCTTCCCTGCCCCGGCAGGTGTGGCTCCCTTGGAACCCGCTGGTTTCCTGGTTCGCCGACCGGAAATTCTATCATGCGGAAGATGGCATGTATGTGCGCTTTATCACCGGTCACAGCATCACCGTCACCCAAGCCCGGGCTCATCTGCCGGAGCACTTCCATGCCATGGCTTTCCCGTCTCCACTCATGCAATGGGGTATCGCCGCCAAGTTGTCCCCGGTCGACCATGTCACCCGCCATATTGGGGGTTGGGAAATCCTGTTGTGGGACCCTGCCAGCCAATAAGAACAGTCTTTCATCCCGGCCGCATTTAACCATCCTGATGATTCCGTGAGTTCACCCAAGGTCGCACTCGTCATCCCCGCCTACAATGAAACCGCCGTGCTGCCCGAGTTGTTTCGGCGCCTCACCGCGATCTTTGATGCCCAACCCCACGTGGCCTGGTCCGCCATATTGATCGACGATGGCAGCAAGGATGGCACGGGTGACCTTTTGGTGGCGCAATGCCAGCGCGATGGGCGGTTTCGCATGCTGGGTCTATCCCGCAATTTCGGTTTTCAGGCGGCCCTAATGGCCGGCCTTGAACAATGCACCGGGGTGGATGCCGTGGTTACCATGGACGCGGACCTGCAGGATCCCCCGGAAATCATTCCCCAGTTGGTCGGGGCCTGGCAGCAAGGGGCCGAAGTGGTGCTGGCGGTGCGCCGTTCCCGGGAGGAAACAGGCTTGCGACGCATGGGCTTCAATTTGTTTCACGCCTGGTTCGGCCGGTTGGTGGATCTGCCCATTGAGCGCAATACCGGCACGTTCTGCCTGCTGAATCAGGCGGCCATCTCCGCCTTTCGCCAACTGCCGGAGGCCCACCGGTTTTTCCCGGGGCTCCGGGCCTGGGTAGGCTTTACTCGGGTCGAGGTGCTCTACGACCGCAAGGAGCGTGCTGCCGGTGAACCCGCCCAGAACTTCTACCGCCTGATCCGCTACGCGTTTGATGGCATCTTCAGTTTTTCCCGCCTGCCCCTGCGTTTCCTCACCCTGTGTGGTGTTTTCATCGCGAGCATGGGATTTGCGATCGGGGTCTTTTTCATCGTGCGCCGGTTGATGGGCATTGAAATCGCGCAGGTCGGTTTCACAACCTTGGTCACCCTGGTGCTGTTTTTGGGCGGAGTGCAACTCATCGGCATCGGCGTGCTCGGCGAATATCTGGGGCGGGTTTACGATGAAGTGAAACGGCGCCCCAACTACATCGTCAAAAGACGCGTGGGCTTTGAATAGATCTTCCCCCCAACTTTTCCTCCTGGGCCTCGTGCTGGTCGCGTTGGGGGTTTGTGGCTACTGGTTGCTCTTCACCCAGTTCATGGTTTACGACGACGAAGGGTATGTCCTTTGGTCCCTGCATAATTATTTCCAGGAGGGAGGACTCTACACCAGGGTTTACAGTCAATACGGCCCGTTCATCTACACGCTTTACCATGGCATTCACACCCTGTTCGGGCTCGCCTTCGACCACGTAACCGGCCGCCTGATCACCTTGTTTTACTGGCTAGGTGCTGTGGTCCTGGCCGGTCTTTTCGTCTGGCGGCAGACCCGCAGTGCCATCACCACCAGCGGGACTTTGGTCCTGACATTTGCCGGTCTGATTGTCATGACGAACGAACCGATTCACCCGGGAGGCATACTCACCTTCCTTTCCGCCCTCGGTGGCGTGGGGGGAGCCTGCGCCTTGGGACGCGGACAGACCCGGTTATTCGCGCTTCTTTGCGGCGCGATCGGGGCCGCGATGCTCCTGACCAAGATCAATGTCGGGGTCTTTTTTCTTGTCTCCGCCGGAAGTTGGATGGCGCTGGGTCTGTCCTCCACCAAGCTTGCCCGAGTCTGCCTTTGGCTGGCTGCCCTAGGGAGTCTGCTCGTCCCCTTCCTGTTGATGAACAAACTTTGGCCCGACCCTTGGGTGGCCATCTTTGCCCTGGCCTTCGCGCTTTCCGCCCTGTCCTTGCTCTGGTTGATCCAGGCCACGCCGCGACATTGGTTTGGAGGAAAATCGTGGATGGGATTCATCGGTGCGGCTCTGGCCATCATGGTCATTGTGTTGGGCGCAACCTGGCTACGCGGCACCGGTCTGGCCGCACTCTGGCACGGCATAGTTTTGGCTCCCCTCGGCCAACCGAACATCTTTGAGCATCAAGTCTTTTGGCCCGCGCTGGTCCCCTGGCTGGCGCTGGGACTGTTCGCATTGGTCATCGTGCACCAAGCTCGCCAGCGAGCATGGATCATCCATTTGGTCGCGATATTGCGCCTGCTCTTGGTCATTGGATTTTTCGCCAGCACTTACCTCGGGATAGAGAACAGCTACGCCCCGTATAGTTTTCTCTATGGGTTGCCCTTTGTGTGGTTGATGGTGGTCCCGCTTGGTCCGGTAAAATCCGCCACCCTGCATCAGGCCAAGCTGTGGCTCACATGGGTATTCATCTGGCAAACGCTGCACGCGTATCCGGTAGCCGGGAGCCAGATGAGCTGGGGCTCATTTCTATGGGTGCCATTGGCCATGGTCGGATGCCATGAGGCCCTGAATTATTTGACGGGAAAAATGGGTCTTTGGGGACGGGGCGGACAGAATGTCAGCGGCGGTGTATTTGCCACGGCCAGTATCCTGCTGCTGCTGCACCTCGGCTATGTGGGCGGCTACCGCTATTTCACGGGTCAATCCCTGGGCCTGACAGGAGGCAAAAATTTACGCATCTCAGACAAACTCGCGGGAGCATATCGGATCATAGACAAAAATGTCCGTCTACACGGGGGAAGTCTCTTCAGTTATCCGGGCATGTTCAGCTTCAATCTCTGGACGGGACACCCCACCCCCACCCCCGCCAATGTAACCCACTGGTTTTCCCTGCTCTCCGTGGCCCAACAGCAGGCGATTATTGATAAACTGCAAGCGGATGATCGTGCCGTGATCGTGGTGCAGAATTATCTGGTCAAGCTCCTGATCGAACACGGCCATCCGCCACAGGGCATTCTGGAACGCTACTTGATGCAGAATTTTCGGCCCGTATTCCGGATCGATTCATTTGAATTCTGGGCGAAGAACGGCCGGCCAATTACCTCGATTTCCACCGCCCGTTGGCATCCCGCTGAAGGCAATATGCTCGCCGCCATGGAACTTGTGACCGCGGCCGAGGGGCAGTCGGGCAGCATTGAAATCCGTGGTCTTTACTACCCGCACAATACCATCGTCGCATTGCCGGTGAGTCCGATCCGGCCGTGGCAAGTTACCCCGCTTCACCCCGACAATTCCCCGGCCGGACCCATGACCCTCGCCACCACCCAGGTTTCGCTTCAAGGCCTGTCGCAAATCATCATGCCCCTGGGCGGTCTCCCGCCGTTGCCCGCACTGAATTTACTCGAGATCATCATCAAGGATCCGTCCGGTAAAATACTCGATTCACTGCGTTTCGCAGACTGAAGCCCAAGCAGCTAGCGCTTGCGGGCCACCAGCAGCAGGCTGAGGCCAAAGGGAAAAGGCAGTCGCCAAAACGCCATGCGCACAAAGATGCCCTGCAAAATACGGTTGAGCCAAGGCGCGGGAATGCGGTCCTCCATTCTGGACTTGCCCGCCTCGGCCGGCTTTTTGCTGCGCAGGCGACGCAGCACCCAGGCGATGGGAAAGGCCGGAATGTTGGTGTAGTTCAGGTAAATGATTTCCCACTGCTCGCCCGGAAATATTGCCCGCAACTGCGGGCGTGAATAGCGGCGAAAATGATGCAAGGACACGTCCCAATCACTCCACAAAGCCATGCCCGCCGGCACCGTGACCAGGGCAATGCCGCCGGGTTTGAGCAAGCGGTGGAAACCCTGCACCGCTTCCTTGTCGTGTTCCACATGCTCCAGCACATCGAGGGCGGTGATGTAGTCGACTGACGCATCCGGCAGGGGCACCTCACCTCCGGTCAGGGCGATGACCTGATCGGCCGCGAAAATCTCGCGCAACAAACGCAGGGATTCCTCATGATCGTCCAGCACCAGCACCCGGCAATGCGCTACCATTTCCCGGGCAAAACGCCCCGTGCCCGCCCCACAATCCAGCAAAGTCTCCGCCGGCTTGGGTGGACCCACCCGCTGCAACCAACGCCGCACGAGTTCACGTTTGCCCGCATAATACCAATGCTTTTCCTCCACCTGCTGCAAATTCGTGTATTCGGCGGCGTCCATGTGTTCTGCGTGTTGACGAAATTTGAGCCGCGATGAAGCTGTGTCCACGCCAATGTTAACCAAGCAACGCATCGCCCCGCTGCTGCTCCTTGCCCTGTTTGGGTGGTTGGCCTTGAGCGTATCCTCACGGGTCGGCGTTACTGCGGATGAAACCGCCCATCTCACCGCAGGGTTTACCTACTGGACGACCGGTGACTATCGACTGCAGCCTGAAAATGGCAACCTCCCCCAACGTTGGGCCGCGCTGCCCCTGGTGTTGGCCCAAGCCCATTTCCCGACCTTGGCCGGTGCGGCCTGGGCCAGGGCAGACGTCTGGTTATTGGGCCACGAATTCTTTTTCGGTTCGGGCAATGATACCGATAAACTTTTGTTTTCCGGGCGCGCCATGATCGTGTTATTCGGCATCGCTCTGGCGGCGCTCACCTATCTCTGGTCGCGCCAACTGTTCGGTGCTGTCGGCGGGCTCATCACGTTGGGTTTCGTCGTATTCAATCCGCATTTGCTCGCGCACAGTGCCCTGATCACCTCCGATCTGGCGGCGGCACTGGGCTTCCTGCTCGCGCTGGCCACATGGTGGCGGCTTTGCCATCGCCTCACACCGGGCCGGATCCTGTCGGCCGGTCTGGCCATGGGGTTTCTGGCCCTGTCCAAGTATTCCGCGGCGATCTTTGCCCCGGTCGCCATCGCCATTCTGATCCTGCGTGTGCTGCGGCCAGCCCCGTTGCCCTGGCGTATCGGTCGCCAATGCGGACGCTTTGCTTCCGCGCGGCGCACGGGCGCATTGCTGGTAGGAGCCATCATGGCCGGGGGAATCGCCTTTGTGATGATCTGGGGGGCCTATGGATTTCGCTATGCTGCCTCGCCTGAAACCGGGATGCACATGACCAAGCCTTGGTCCGATGTGCTCATCGAACGTCCGCATGTCGCCGGCTCGATCATGGCCGCCGCGGCCGCACCAGCCGATCCGGTGGACTTGAAACCCGGCGTGGTGCAGGCATTCGTTCGCTGGGGGCGGAACAACAAAGTTCTGCCCGAGGCCTACCTGTATGGTCTGGCCTTCACCGATCTACACGCCCGTGGTCGGCTGGCCTATTTTGCCGGGGAATATCGGGAAAACGGATGGTGGGAGTTTTTTCCCGTCGCCTTCGTCCTTAAAACCACGCTGCCAACGCTCCTGTTGCTGGGCTTGACCTTCCTGGCCTTCACGCGCACCAAACCGGCCCTGCGCTCACGCTGGCTCTACCGTCTGGCCCCTTTGCTCATTTTCGTTGGGATCTACTGGGTTTTTGCCATCACCAGTCATCTCAACATCGGTCATCGCCACCTGTTGCCGATATATCCCGCTTTATTGATCATCGCCGGATATGTCGGCAGTAGTCAGTTGAACCGCCGGTCCCGCATCTGGATGCTGGGAGCAGGTCTCCTCCTTTTCTGGCATGCCGTGGAGTCCTGGCGGGTGCGGCCGCACTATCTGACCTATTTCAATACATTCGCGGGAGGTCCCGCCGGCGGGCACCGATATCTCGTCGACAGCTCACTGGACTGGGGGCAGGGCCTGCCGGATCTTCAGGCTTGGCTTGCCACCCACCAAAACGGCGAACCGGTGTTTCTTTCCTACTTTGGTTCGGATGATCCTTTGCGCTTCGGACTCAAGACGACCCGCATTGGAGACATTTATTTCGATTTTGCCCCACGGTCTTTGCTGCCGCCTCTGACCGAAGGCATCTACTGCATCAGTGCCACCATGTTGCATCGCGTTTACACCCAGGTGAGGGGTCCTTGGTCGACGGAATACGAAAACGACTATCAGCGCCGGTTGACGGAAAACCTTGACCACCTCGCAGGGATGGATCCGGACATGTGGCAGCAAAACTTGCTGACCCTGGAACAACTACGCTTCGGGCGGCTCTGCCATTTCCTTGAGAATCGTCCGCCGGATGCGATCGTCGCCAATTCGATCTTTATATATCGACTGAGTCCCACCGATATTGCCCAGGCCTTGTCAGGGATCCCCCCTTACTGATCCGTGTGTTCAGCCGCCGGAGGGAAATCATTGATCACCAAACGGGTGAAGGTCACTTCTCGCTTTCCGTTGTCAGCACAATGAATGACAAGCCGGTTGGGCCCTTTCCGACAAGGCAGGGTAACTTCCCAACGAGCATAACCATCGGGTGCGCTCAAGTGTGCGGGCTCGACCGCAACACTATTGATCTCAAATACCAGTTCGGTCGGAATCGCCGCAGAATTCATAACCAGAGCAGACAGATAGGCGCGTTCACCCTCAGCCTGAAAATCAAGCACACATTCCCCCGTGGGCAGGTAACGCATATACTGCGCGGACCCGGTCAACGTAGGCATATCAACTCCGATTTGAATGCCCTCGGACCAGGACCAACCGGCGAAATCCGGTAATTTTCGTCCCCAACCCAATGCCTTTACTTTCTCCACCGGCAAATAGATACCGTCGCCAGCTCCGGCTCCCACCAAACGATAGGTGCCCACGTCGTTTACCACATAGTTCAAACCCATGGGTCTGAGAAGTGCGAGACAGACATAGGCTTCGGCCGGTCCGGCACTGTCACTTGCCGGAGCTCCATAAAAATGCACGTCAGGAATCACCCGCTGCATTTCGCGCATGAATGCGTAGGGTATGTCATGAATCGAAACAATAGCCACATTCCTGATCTCTGCCGCTTTCAACAATGTCACCAGCTGACTGTCACGCTCACGCAAGAGTGGCAGATAGCGATACATGTTCACATTGCGGGACGTTGAAAATATGGTCGGTGTGGTCCAAAGGGGACGCGAGGCCTCTTCCCGCCCTGGCCACCAGATCAGGGCGCCGAGCAAACCCAAACCGGCGAACCAAGCCATTGAACGTCCTGTGCTCCAAATATCCGTGATCCCAGCCACCAACACCGAGCCCAGCACAAAAATCGGCAGCTCCAACCTCGCTCCCCAGGGCTGCCATTTCAAAACGAGGCAAAACAGCAGCCCCATGCACAACACCGATCCAGCCAGCCCACGCCAAGCCCGGGCCCGGCGCAGGCCCAGCGCCATCATCACCGCGATCAGGATGGCCAATAAATGAAACGGAGCGGCGGTTTTCGTTTCCTCCTTGGGCATGTATTCGATGGAGAATCCCAACACCCATAGGGTGTTCCGGGGGTCATCCACCGAAAGCCCAAGCCAACCATGAAGTATGGAAACTCCCCTCAGGAGCAGGCTGTTCCAGGCCGGCCAGGGAGCGGCAAGATGAACCACCGCGTTGCGAATCGCATTCGAAGCAATCAATTTTGGCGTGAACGCTTCATTGGCTTGATGCCCACCGTCCTCGGCTTGATGGACGCCAAGCGGGCTGCCATACCACGCAAGGTTGCGGGCAAAAAAGGGAGCAACCATGAGCAGACTTATAACACCCGCCACCAAGGTTCGGCGCCACGCCATCTTGGCCCCTGCAACGTGATGCCAGCCCCACCAACCAAGCACCAAAAGTGGCGGGACGAAAAGAAACGCCGTGCTTTTGGTCAGAAGAGCGAGGGCCAAAATCAAACCAACCAACACGGCATCGATCAGACAGACCCTTGGCTTTATACCTGCTTCCACCACCCTCCAAGCCAGCAACGCAATCCAGAATGCTTCCTGCAGATCATTCTTGGCGTTTGATGCTTCATGATACGCCATCGGCAAACACAATACCAGCCAGGCGCCAAATACCGCCGCGGTCCTTGATGCCCCGAGCCTACGGGCTATCTTCCCCACTACCAAAGGAAGCAGGGCATAGGCTGAAAACTGGGGCAAATTTACCCAAGTGTCATTGCCGGTCAGACCCAGAAACTGCAGGCTGATTACTTCAGCCATCGGCGGCATCATCAAAGCCCGATCATTTACGGTGATGAAATGGGCCAAACTACCTTGCTGGAGCCACATCAATTGTCGGGGCAAATGATAATTGAGCACATCCACCGTCACCGGCGGGGAGAAAATGGCGGTGATCAAAGCCAACCCCACTAGGATTCCACCCGCCAGACCAAAGACCAATTCCCAGCCTCGGAGTCGCGGCCATGCGATGAAATACTCCTTGCGCGTCTGAATAAAGCGCCAGATACCGGTGCCTGCCAATGCGCTGCCCGCCACCAGCCAAGTCCCGCGGAGCACCGCGGGGTGCAACCAGGAAAACTGGCTGAGTCCATTGGCCAAAACCCATACCCCGGCAACCCACCAAATCGTGGAACGAAGTAATGCTTCAACCAAGGAAGCACGGATCGACAATTCCCAAAGGACAATCCCGCCAAAGCCCAAGAGTGGCAACAAAGCCCAAAGTTCGGAGCTCATTTGTCTTCCTCTACAAAACGCCTCCATGCCCACCCTACCAAGGCAAAAGCCAGAGTGCCCGATATAACCAAGCCCAACGCAAATTCGAACCCGAAGGTCATCCAGACGAAAGGGGATCCGCCATAAAAACGCTCATCTTTGCTCAGAACCCAAAGATGATGTTTACTGCATAGCGTCCAAAAAAACCACAACGTGGCACCAAGTTGAAATCGCACGGCCATATTTCCTTGGCCAGAACCCTCTCGGTCGAGCCACAGGCGGGCCGGCAACAACAGCAATATCAGCCGGTAAGGGAAACTGGTGGTGCTCGTATAGCACAGGAACCAGGCCAGTGCCCCGGCAACAAAACAACCGGCGGTAAAACCGGTGGTTGGAACCAACTGCCAGAATTCGCGCCGCCAGCGCCAACTCACCCACACGGAAACCAGGATTATGGGCACACCACCGTAATAAATATTGATCCGCTCCAACGGAAATACCCGCAAGACATGGAGAATCAACTTGGCTCCATAGGCAAATATCGTGATCGGCTCCGGCGCGATCTCCATCACTTTTTGGTAAACCGACAACGAATCCAGCACGACCAGGGCGCATACCACTCCCGTGCCCACCATTAGCCAAAAGACACACCGCCGCGAAGCGGCCCGCACGGCCAGTGCTGGCAATGCCACCAGGGGATAGAGTTTAAGTGCGGACGCCAGCACGATCAACCCGCCGCCTGCGATCATGCCGGCGCGCACCCGCCGAGTAACCAGCCAGACCGCTGCCACCAGGAGCAAAAAAATTACCAGGTCATTGTTGCAGCGTTCCAAGGCCAGAAATACCGGCGGGGAAATCATCAAACCCAGGGCCAGCACCAGGGTGCGACCATTGCGCGGCCGGAGCACGGCGGCGGCGGTCGCGATAAAAATTCCAATTATCAGCAGACCCACCCACCAGGCATCCGCCCGCATCAGACCCATCTTCCCCACCACCAACCACCAGGGCCCGTAGACGTGGGGCCGATTATACGGATCGAGGGGATTGTTCGCATAAACATCCCAACCCAATTGATCAGCCTCTCCTGCCGCCAGGATCGCGATCAAATCCGAAAATGTCGGATACATCACAATGATGCCCATTTCCCAGAACAGTTTCGGCTGCACGATTGCGGCAAGAAACCCGACCACGGTCGCCGCCCCCAGTAGCCAACACCAACGATGTTGGCGCATGTGGTGCGACCATGATTTTACGACACCCATTTTTCACCTCGCATCCAACAAGCGCGCAGACTGGCGCCAAATATCAAGACCAAGGGAACCATCGCGCCCCAGGCCAGCAGGTCAGCCGCGATTGAAACGCCCCGACGGAACGGGGCCTCTGCTGTCGGCGCCAACCATTTCAACCATTCATAGGAAGTTACGCAGGCGATGGGCATCAACCACACGAGTCCGATCAGACAACCGACGGCAAGCTTGGCGTGCGGAGCAAATGCCGTCTTGTCTCTGATGCGCCGCAAGCAATCGGGCAAAACCCAGAGGGCAAACAACCCCTTGTAGAGAAAACCAACCGTAAGGAAAAAATTACCGGCCAGCACCGCCACTCCCATCAAGGAGAACAACTGGTCCCGCCGGTCAGCCTTCGATTCAACCTGTGCGGTGTGAGAGGGGCGCAGGAACGCATAGGCCACCAGGCCCAAGCCCAGAACCCGGCCCATCGTGACGCCCAATACATCATCCATGCCCAATTTCAGTGGCACGGCTGCTGCACCAAACGTAAACTGTCCCATCGCCAACCACGAGACGCCCAGATTGTTTTTGACCCCAGCCTGCAGGGACCAGGCAAGAAAAACCAACAAGACCAGGGTCACTGCAATTTTGGCCAGGTTTTCTCTCCGGGATATCGCCGGACAAAGTAATACAATCCCGCCCAAGATGGGGAAAAACTTCAGGCCAGTGGCCAGAGCCAGCGGCATCGTCGCCAGGATGCGCACCACGCGGCGCTCACTCAAAAGCATCGGCACGATCAGCGTCATGATGGCGAAGACCAACAAGTCGGGATTTGCCCGATTGACCGCCAGCCAAACGGGGGGGGACAGGCCCAAGGCCAGGGCACACCAAAAATCCTGCCGGGTTCGGAATGGAATTACCGCCATCACGGCCAGCCAAAAGGCCAGCACGATACCGAAACCGAGTTTTAGGTAAGACGTGCGATCGAAACCCAGTTTCCCCAAAAAATACCACCAGTCGGAATAGATGTGCCGTTCCCCACTGAGGTCATAGGGATTTTCCACAAATGGATTGTAACCCGCTTGGGCTGCATCACTCGCTGCCAGCATCGCGTAGCTGTCACGGAACCATATTCCAAGTTTACCCACCCCAAAAACCGTCAACAAATCAGGCAGCATCGCAAAAAGCACATGCAAGGTAAGCACGACCACGATAAACAGCAGGCGATAAAACCGGGGACGATTGTAGCTGGTAGTGACAATCTCACTCATGACGGTGGCAATACCTCCTCAGGATTCTCGGTGGAGGCTGCCTTGACCGGCAAGAGTTCCTTCACGCGACTGATGCGTGCGATATGGGTCCCGAAACGTCGTTCCAACACAGGCTCCAGCACATACTCACTTGGCAGGCGATCAATCGGATCAAGTTGGAACCCTCCGTCCCGATTGACCGGACGATAATTTTGGGTCACGAGAATTTCCGCAAAGGTGTGTTGGGCTAGGTGGTATCGGATCGCTTCTACCCGGTGGCGGGCTCCGATAATCTGAATCGAGGAAATTTCATTCGTCAGCCAGATCAGGGATGACTTGTTGGTCAATATCAGCCGGGGTTCCGGGGACATGTTTTGCACTGCATTCAATTCCCAGGCGATTTCCCGGGCCTGCAGATTGAGCGCCCAATTGACCCCATTCGCCACCAATCCTGTGCTCAGGTAGGATAATATCGCGCCCGTGATCGCAAGTTGTGCCACCCCTTTTTGCCGGGACCGGGGAAATTGGGTGATGGTCCACGCAATGCACAAAGCCAGCAACATCGAGAACGGCAGACTCAGGCGCGATACGATCGGGTCATCCAATTGACCCCAATAATAAAACATCAGCAACCCGAGGTTGGCGGTAATCCCAACCCCAAAAATAATGTGCAGCACCACCACGGGCGAAGCCTGTCGCCAGCCGGCCACTCGGTGTCCCACCACCCAAACAGTCCAGATCATTGCCGGCAGACCCGCCACGGCGAGCCAGGTGGAGTTTGGTATCTGTCCCGAGAAGTCGAAGAAAAACTTCAGGGCGTGGGACAGGTTGCCCATGAAGTATACCCCACCGAATCGGGTCGCCTCTCCTTCGCGCAATTCCCACAAAAAAGGCATTCCGGAGACATAGGTGTTATGCAAAGCATAAGGGATGAGCATTGCCGGAGCCAGAATTGCGGCCATCGGCAGGATCAACCGGTCACGACGTCGCCAGCCTTCCAATACCACGAGAGCAGCCGGGGCCACATACAAACTCGATTCATAACGACTCTGGGCCAGCAGGATGGTAGTAAGCACCAAGGCGGTCAGACGAGTTTCGTCGGGCGCCTCAAGATACCATATGCCCAGATGCATTACAATGAGCAGCATGACCAGATTCAACAACTCCATGCCCGAACCTGTCGCATTCTGGGCCAGAAGGGAAAATGCCCCGAAGGCACAGAGTGCCGCCATGGCCGGCCAATGTGAGACCAAACGCCGGGCGAGCAAATAGACCAGTCCGATCGAAACCGGCATCAGCACCGTGTTGAATATAAAAGCATTGGCGGTGCGTGGCCCGGTCAGATCGTGCAGCAATGAGATCAGGAAGGCAAAGAAGAAGGGGCGTTTGTCCAGGTAGGTCTGCAGGGTCGTGAATACCCCGCCGATGTCATAAGCCCGCACGACCGCCCCGACAATTCTGGCTTCATGCAGGCTCCATGCCGTGGCCTGCAGGACAAATTCATCATAAAGCACCTTGTAGGTATAAGGCACCGTCACCACGGCCACCAAGGTCAGGAGCAAAGCAACCCCGCCAGCCGCCCACACCTCCTGTCGGGTCATGCCCGACCAGCTGCGCAACCATCCGGGCCCAATTCGCACCACCGCAACCACGGACCAGACAAAAGTGCCGGCTATGGTGAAATAACCGAAACGTTGGACCAAAAGACGGGCTTCATTAACGCTGCATGCGAGAAACCCGATATAGACCGCGACAACCGCCACAAAGCCAAAACCGATCAGGCGCAACAATAGCTGCAGCCGGGAATTGGCGCGAACGGGTGGATCTATGTCCTCTTTGGCTCCGCCCATATTCAAGGTAACTGCTTGATCCAGTTTTCCAAATACAAGGATTTCGCCTTCTGTAATTCTTCGGTCGAGCGGAGCGGTTCGGGGCCGGGTTCCACGTATTCTGTTGCCTTGGAAATTTGACCCTCCGCCTCAATCGCGGTAATCCGACTGATCCGGGCCATGCGGAGCGTGGATACGCGTTTCTGCCAGACCGGTTCCAAGGTAAACCCGGACCCCAGGTCATCGGTCGGATCAATCGTCAACCCACCGGTTTCCTCATCCACTTGATAGCGCTGAAACGCATACATGGCCGAAAAGCTGTGGTTGCGCAAATGGTAGGCGAGCCCGTCCTTGCGCAATTGGGCCTGCTTGATCGGGGTCGCGGCAATGTGTTGGGTAACCCAAAAGACCGAATCCTGGTCGATGAACAAATAAGTGCGTTCCGGAAATCGATTGAGAAATTCGGCCCGCCATGCCATTTCCACACCGGGCGTGTATTCCATTTCGTAAGCGCGTTTGGCCATGGCCGGCAACCCCTGGATCAACAATGCCACCACAGCTGCGGTGCAGGTTACCTGCCAGACCAGTCGCCTGCGAAGCCACCGGGCCATGACCACCATGATGGCCAGAAACATTAGCAGGTGGAGAGGCAAACTAAGCCTCCGAATGACCGGATGATCAAATTGGCCCCAAAAATAAATCATGAACAGTGCGGTCACTCCGAATAAGCCCAGACAGACAAGGGCCAAAGCCACATCGGTGGCAGCACCCTTGTGCGGTTCGCGCAAGGTCCGGACAATCCATATGCCAAGCAAGGGTAGCGCCAACAGTCCCAGCACCGCAAAAAAGATGGAATTGGGTTGGAAACCTGAAGTGTCAAAAAAGAAAGCCAGGGCATGACCAAGATTATCCGGCAGATAACTTAACCCAAAGGGTTCGGTGGCACCGCCTCCTTGTCCTGCCATTTCCCATAGACTCGAGTTACTGGCGAATTGCCGGTTCTGCAGCACCACGGGCATCAATAATACCGGCAACAACCAAAACGACCAGGGCAGGACGACCCGGCCCGCTTTGGCCCAACCCCAAATCAACAACGCAGTGATCGGCAGGATGAAAAGGGCCGACTCATAACGGGTCTGGGCCAGCAATACAGTCGCCAAACCCAGAGCCTCGCCCGATTTTTCCTCTGGGTGTTCGGCATAACGAAGTGCAAGCCAAAGCACCACCAGCAGCATCACCAAATTGAGTAGTTCAAACCCGCCACCTGCCGCCTGTTGGGCCATCAAGGGCAAACCCGTGAATAGAATCACCCCCAAGGCACCGCCCCAACGCGTGCCGGCAGTTTGGGTGCCGAGCAAATAGATCAAACCCAGAAAAACATACCCCAAGACCACATTGACGTAAAAGGGATTGGTCGCGCGGTAACCCGTCACATCATGGATGAGTGAAACCACGAAAGGAAAAAGCAAAGGGCGCTTGTCGAGGACTCCCTGCAAGACTTGAAAGGGTCCTTGCACATCTGTGGCCCGGATTGGATAGGTCGCCTCCCGGATATAGTGCAGATCCATGGAGGTGCCAAGCATGAGGACTTCGTCAGACAGGATTTTGAATCCCCTTTCCTCATGGGCCTGCCATAAACTTCCCGCGGCCAAAACCAAAATCAGAGCCCAAAAGTCCGCTTTACCCGGGCGCCAGGCTTGATTGTGGTCCCGCACTATCCGCCAAAGGGCACGACCGAACAGGGCGACGTTGACCAACAGCAGCCAATAGCCGCATTTGACCACGAGGTGAAACCCGGAGTTGGGTGGAAAAACCCAACGGGCCACGGCAAAGGCCAACAAGCCCGTCAACCCGAAAAGCCACAGACGTCGATCTTTGATGAATCTCTGGAACATGGGTAAAAAAAAGCCGCCCATTTTCATGGACGGCTTTGCAAAGGAATGTAAGCGAAATCAGGCTTAGTTGCTGTAAGTAATCGTGCGAGCACCAGCGACACCGGTAGCAGTAACGGCATTGCCCTGCATCAAATCACTGTAAACTTCGCCAGCTACGGTCTGAACCTGCTTGATGTATTGGCTGCTTGCCATGCCAACCAACAGTGAGGAACCAACCGCACTGACACCGTTTTCGAGGAAATATTGATCAGCGGCAGCACTCAGCTGACGAAGATTGTTCGAGACGGCCTTGTCCTGCGAACTGGCGCGGACTTTTTGGAATGCCGGAATCGCCATAGCGGCCAAAAGACCGATGATAACGACGACGATCATGATTTCAACGAGGGTAAAACCCTTCTTGGACTGGTTCTGATTCATTTGATGATGTATTATTATTATTAACGATATGCCCAAAAATGGGCAGTGGTGAAAGCTACTGGCAATAAGGGGGCTGAGGCAAGGTCAAATAAATGTCAAAAAAACCCGGAATGCGTCAGTGCATTGGACGGATCATTTTTTCATGAAAAACCATGATTTACACTCGCATCAGGCATCCGCTTGAGTTTGGTGCCTAAAGCGCGGGTATTATTTCAACTTATCAAAATAACGATCGGACAAAAGCGAGGGTATTCTGTGCGCAACTTTAAACTTATCATTATTATATTCAGTTGGTTATCTGCCTCATTGGCCATCCGGGCAGCCCAGCTGCATTTGTCCAATGGGGACCGGATTACTGGCGAGGTTGTCCAGCGGGTGGATGGGAAGATCTACTTCAACGCAACGCTGTTTGGTCAAATCATTGTGGACGAGACCGAGGCTGCCTTGGTCGAAACCCCGGAAACCCCGGTGGAAAGTCTGGCGGGTTTGCCACCCATAAAAAAATCCAAGCCGGCCAAAACCATTCTGGTCCAGTCGACCGACGCCTCCCCTGCCCATGAGGATTCGGATCTGCCCATGCCGCCCAAGTGGAAGGGAAAGATGGAATTCGGTTTCCTCAATCAATCCGGTCGCCGGGAAGTGTTGAACGCTTCTTTGCGCGCCGAGGCCGAGCGTAAAACCGGCCCGGACAATTTTCGGGCGCTTGGCCGTTATTTTTATGGCGAGAATGACAACAAGGTTGCGAGCGACCGGCAGGACGCAAGTTTCCGGTGGCGGCATGATATTTCGGGCCGGATTTTTGCCCAAAGCCTGACCAGTTACACCCGCGACCAAATCACCCAAATTGATATCAATTTGGAGCAAAATGGGAGCATGGGCTATCAAGTGCTGCAAAGCGAAGCGCAGAAGGCCACCATCGGGGCCGGCCTCACTATGCAATACCGGGAAGCAGAAGGCTTCAATTCCGGCGTCAATTATCTCGGCGAGGTCTTTCAGGATTATTCTTACAAAATCAACGGCCGCCTCACGCTGACCCAAGCCATCAATGCCCTGTATTCACCCAACAGCCGAGTCCGATTGATCTCGTCTGCCACCAGTCTCAACAAGTTAACCGACGAGGCTGAAAATTACAAAGTGCGATTCAACAGTGCCTTGCAGGGTAAAATGAGCGAAAGAATCTCGCTGAACCTGCGCTACGAATACGAATACGACAACGCCATCTTGGACAAAAATGGGCGCACGGATCAGCGTATCACCAGCTCGGTCGGCTACGCATTTTGACCTCAAGGGCATGAAGCAGCCTCATGGTTGCCCTTGAAAGCCTCAACCCGTCCGTTGTCAGCCTGTCTTGGTTTTCTTGGTCACCGCCGGTTTCTTCTTTGGTGAACCCTTCTTCTTGGCGGAGGTGGCAACCTTCTTTTTCAGTGTGGCCGGCTTCTTTTTGACGGCAGCTTTCCTAGGTATCACGACTGCCGCCAGCATGGACTTCACTGATATTTCGGGGGCATCCCGCCACAGGTTTTCCAAACGGTAGTTCTTGCGGGAATCCTCCAGGAACAAATGCACCATCAGGTCAAAGGCATCGATCACCATCCACCCGCTGTGCTGCTGCGCATCCATCCCCACGATGTGGGCATGGGCGGCATCGAGCACTTTCTCGATTTCCACGCGCATGGCGCGCAGATGGGGTTCGGAGGTCCCGGTGGCCACCACAAGGTAGTCGGTGATCGAGGATTGCTCACGCACATCCAGCACCCGCAGTTCGCCGGCTTTTTTGTCGTCGAGCGCGCGGCAGCACTTTTTGACCAGTTCAAAGGTGTCAGTAGGATTGGATTTCATGCGTTACTATCGCGATAAAGGCTGTGTTCCTTGATATATACAATCGCCTTGTGTGGCACAAAATAATCAAGCGACAGGCTGCGGCGCACCCGATCGCGCAATTCCGTCGAACTGATGGCCAACAAATGTCCATCGCAACGATGGAGGCGTAGTCCCGGGATGTCCGGATGGGCCCGCACGGGATGATTGGGACGTTCCAGAAAGATGAATTCGATCAACTGGGCCAACTCGGCGATGTCGTTCCAAAGGTGCAACTTGGGCAACTGGTCACCCCCGATGATCCAATAGAGCGTGTCGTCCGGGTAGAGCGCCAGAAAATGACGCACCGAATCAATCGTATAGTTTACCCCGCCGCGTTTCAGCTCGTAATCGGAAATGGCAAAGCGACTGTCCCACTCCGTGGCGGCTTGCAACATGGCCAGACGGTCGCCGGTCGCTGATTGGACGTCGTGGGGTTTCAAGGGGGCCTGGGCTGCCGGCACAAAGATAACCTTGTCGAGGCCATATTGTTCGTAGGCATCCTGCGCCGCCATCAGGTGTCCGAAGTGCACGGGGTCGAAGCTCCCGCCCAGTAGTCCTATTTTCACTGCCGCGCAACGTGGTCTGCCTCAGGGCGTCCCGCAAGATTCATTTCATACCGCAGTGATTGACGAAGGCCGGAGGGGGTTTAGACACTCCCTGCACCCGAAGCCCGGGTGGTGGAATGGTAGACACTGGGGACTTAAAATCCCCTGTCCGTAAGGACGTGTGGGTTCGAGTCCCGCCCCGGGCACCAATCTATGCTCCCTTAGTCAAGGATGACAGGGACACTCGCACCCCATTGTAGGGATGTGAAAAAGCGGGACTACGTCCGCAACACCCGGACTAATCTCAGCGCAACCTTCTCGGCGGAATTTCCCGCTTCCCCTGGCCGGATACAAAACCCAGATTGGTAAATTATGCCTTCCCGCACTGCAGTCCCCAACCCGGCTGGAGATCCATGACCAAAAGCGATACGCTGAGTGCGATATTACTTTCCGCCCTCGTATTCTTTGTGCTGTTGCCATTGGCGAGCCTCGGGGTGGACCAGCACCATGACGGGATCATGCTCAAACCCGCATTGGATGTATTGTCCGGGCAGGTGCTGTTCCGGGATAGCTTTACCCAATATGGGGCCCTGAGCACCTACCTGCAATCGCTGGCACTGTGGGTTTCCCCCAGCCTCCTGTCCATCCGGATAATGACCGTGGCTTCCTACGCCGTGACCTTGATACTACTCTACGCCGTCTGGCGAATGATTCTTCCTCGTTCCCTGACGATCATAGCGTGCCTACTTTTTATTCTGTTTATCCCCACCTACGAACTGCAATTCTGGGATGGCGATTATTGGAAGCTGCTGCCCTGGTCATCGGTCTACGCCATGGTGTTTCAAAGTATGGCAATCTACGCCCTTTTTCAGATGATCCAAAGCGGACAATCAAGAAAATGGGCTTCCATATTGGGATTCGCTTGTGCGTGCGTGCTGTGGACCCGCCAACCTGTTGGTATCATCATGTTCGGGTGTCTCTGTGTGATTTGGCCCATGTTGCTGTGGTCCGGCTGGAAGCCAACCGGCGAATCACGCCGATCTGCCGGATTAAGGATTCTTGCCTGGTTTTTGGCGTTAAACCTACTGATGGTTGCTCAACTGCTAATGACCGGCGCTTGGTCCGATTGGTGGTATCAAAATGTAGTCTGGCCCAGCCGTTGGAGCGACAGTGTTGGCTCGTTCTACGTGATCAAAATGTTCATTCATGTCGGAACCGGGGCCGGTTTGCTGGCCCTGTTGATCGCAGGCGCCCTCCCCTCATTGCTTCGGAAATTCCGGCCGGCCCTGTCAACCCGAACGGTGGTAGCCTATTTTCTATGCCTCGCGCTCGTGCTGGCCTGGCAACACGATTGGCTGCTCCACGTAATTAACCTGCGCGCCGGTGGATGGTCGGCTGTCTTTCCATTGGTCATCCTGGCGCAGTCCGGGTTCTGCATCTACTCAACCATCTACAAAAGAGATGCCGGGAAAACTTCGGAATTTTACCTCACCGCAACCCTCGCGGGTTTTTCCCTCGGGTCCCTGTTACAATTCTATCCTCTCGCAGATCCCTGGCATATTATTTGGTCACTAGCACCCGCATTTGGCCTGATCATTTATACGATCTGGCGGTGGTTGCGCTGGCCGGCTTGGGCTGTGGCCATTGGCCTCAGCTTGGCATTCTTGCCTGCTGCCTGGGCCAAGTATCGCACGGCCTCTAATATGCGGAACCAGCCATTGGTGACGCTCCAGGAACCCGTGGCACTCCGGGGGATGAGGCTCTCACCTGCAAATGCCGCCATGTATCAACAAATCGTCGCGGCCTTGCGACCAGTGCTCAAGCAGCAGCCCGATATTACCAGTGCTTTGATCGGCAAAGATGCCATCTTCCTTTGCTTCACTGACAATTTAGAAAATCCCTCTCCTTATTTCGTCACTTGGGGAGGACTCACCGATGGCCCAAAAGAAGTGGAGCGGTGGAACTACATCCATGGCCAAAGACCGATCCTATTTTTCCATATGGCCTTGTGGGCGGAAGTTGGCAAATTCTATCAAAGATCCCACTATACGCCGATTCTGTATATTCCAGAGCTGGCACTGGAAATCGCCATCCCTGCAGAATTGGCTAAGACCATTGGTATCGATGTTTATGGCGCCTCCCCCAACGCGGTTCCCAACCTGGAAACAAAAGCACCATAAAACCCCTGGGGGTGCGCCGAGGCCACTCCCAATCGGTTTAAACGGGAGACACTCGGTCAGAAATTTATCCGTTCCTTTTCAATGACGAGTGGGCGGTTTTGCACATAAGTGAATACTGCGCCGACATACTCGCCGACGATGCCCATGAAGATCAGCTGCACTGAGCCGAGAAAGAATATGCCGAGCATCACCGGCGCGACACCTGCGGTAAACGTGTTCCAGAAAAGCAATTTGGCGATCAGGTAACCAAACCCCGCCAGGAGAGAGAGACCGGCCGTGAAGAAACCGACCAGAGTGGCCAGACGCAGGGGCACCTTGGAGTAGCTGGTCAAGCCGAGCAACGCGATGTCAAACAGACTGAAAAAATTATTCTTGGTCCGGCCGTGAAAGCGTTCCGGCTGGGTGTATTCGATCCGCTTGATGTTGTAGCCCACATCGGAAATGAGTCCGCGAAAATACGGGTAGGGCTCCCGCAACCCGCGTAGCACTTCCATGATCTGGCGGTCATAAAGGCCAAAACCCGTGAATTGCTCGAGCAACTCCACATCAGCCAAGCGCTTGATCAGTTTATAATAAAACCCCCGTGCCCGATACATCCACCAGGCTTCACGGCTGCGGGTTTTGATCCCGACGACCACTTTGTGCCCGGCTTCCCACTCCCGCACAAAGTCGAGCATCAGTCCGGGAGGATCCTGCAGATCCGCCACAATGGAAATGACTGCGTCGCCCTGCGCCTGCAGCAAAGCATGGTAGGGCGAACGTATGTGCCCGAAATTCCGGGCATTCACGATGATCTTGATTCGAAGATCTTCCGCCGCGTATTGCCGGAGCACCGCCAAAGTTTCGTCGGTCGAAGCATTGTCGATGAAAATATGTTCAAATTGGTAGCTGGACAGCTGCACCATCACGTCACGCACACAACGAATCAGCTCGGGGATGTTGCCTGCCTCGTTATAACAGGGGGTGACGATGGAAATGGTTTTCATTGACCGCGAAAATCGTTGCCGGGCGGATCTCCCGCAAATGAGGTTACGATTAATTCCTGACAGTGACAGGGTTGACTAGGCAAACCTTGAGTTCGAGGCCATCGGAAACCACCACACGAGCTCCCGCAGCCAACAAATCGTCGCGTTGGTGGAAGCCCCACGCTACGCCAATGAGGCCAAGCTTCAATCCGGTTGCCTCCCGGACATCCCCGACGGTGTCGGTAATGAATACGGTGTCGTTCCCGGGCTTTTCTGCGCACAATCGGTCCAAGGTGGCTCTCTTGCCCACCAGACTGAATCCGGCCACCTCTCCAAAATAATCCCGCAAGTTTGCTTGTTCCAACAACCCGCATACCGCTTCCGGCGGTGATGCCGTCACAATGTGCAGCTGCCCCAAATGTGACAGTTCAGCAATGAGGGTCGGCGCAAACGGGAAAAACGTGACTGTCTGAGCATTGTAGAGGGTTGGGAATATCTTCCGCTTGTAGTCGGAAAATTCCGCCTGCTGCGCATCATCCAAGCCAAGCAACTGACGCAGCTCATGATGGATGGGACCCTTGAAGGCTGCCCGATACTGCTCCGCCGATAGTCGCTTGCCCATGTGCTCAATTGCCTGCTCATTTATCCGGAAGAGAGCGGCAAAAGAATCGACCCAGACCCCGTCGAAATCACAAATGATGGTCAGCCCCATACCTAGCGCGCCAGTTCAGCCAAAAAGGCTTTCATGAACACCCCAATATCCCGGGGATGGCGCGAGGTCACAATATTGCCATCTATGACCACGGCTTCATCCAAATACTCCGCGCCGGAATTGATGATGTCATCCTTGATCCCCACATAGCCGGTGGCTTTGATCCCTTTCGTCAACCCCGCTGATATCAAGATCCACGGGCCATGACAGAAGGCTCCCACAATTTTTTTCTGGGCATGCATGGTCCGGACGAAACTCAGGACCTCCGGAATCTGCCGGACCCGATCCGGGGCTTCAAATCCACCGGGCAGAATGACGAAATCGTAGTCAGCGGCATCCAGCTTCGTTGCATCCACCAGTGCTCCGTAATACTTGACCATCAATTCCAAGGGAAAACCCATCCGACCATTGACCAACTTGGCATCCTTGGTCGCGATATCGATGATCATGTCAGCCTCGCGGAGACGCATGATGGGATACATCACCTCTTCATCTTCGAAGGCTTCGGCGGTGATGATGACTCCTCTTTGCGGTTGGTGCTTGCTTGGACGATTTGACATAACAAAAGGTGATTAAAATTAGGCGGAGGGCGTGACGGATTTCTGATTGAGCATGTTGCGGTTGAACTCTTCCCGGTCAAGGAAGGGAAACATGTCTTCGATCGGACGACTGTGCATGGACCCATCCGCGAGTTTTTCCGAATAAACCTTGGGCCAGAGTGTCTGGGTTGGTGACATGTGAAGATCGCAGAGCACCGGACCTGCGCTATCCAACACGCCGAGAATTTTCTGCTCAAGGTTGTCGCAATGGTGCTCAATGTGCACATAATCCAAGCCAAAGGCATCGGCCAGTTTACGGAAGTCAGGAAAACTCACCCCACTGTTGGCATCCACGGCGGCAAATCGGCGATCAAAGAAAGCCCCTTGGGAATTCTTGATCGCGAGGTATCCGTCATTGTTGAAAAGGAAAATCTTAATCGGGAGACGATAATGCCGTATGGTCTGCAGTTCCTGGAGATTCATCATCAAACTGCCCTCACCCGTCAGCAAAACAATGCGCCGACGGTCCGACGCAAATGCCGCGCCGATTGCAGCCGGTAAATCGTAGCCCATGGAAGCGCAGCCAATATTGCTGTGCAGTCTTTGCCCCTTTTTGAGATTGATGCACTGTCGTGTGCCGGTAAACGAAGTTCCCACTCCGGTGACAATGATTTCCCCCTCTTCCATCAATTGCGCAAGCACCCCGGTGAAGTAGTAGGAATTAACAAAACTCTCCTCCCGTTCGTGCTCGGGCAGAACCACCGGATAGGCTTGCTTCCAAGTCTGACACTGCTGCTGCCAATCCTGCAAATGTGCGCCTGAGTATTTTCCCGCTTGCCGGGCCAATTCCTGAAGAAACATTTTGGCATCCGCCTCAATCGCCAGCTCAGGAATGACCGTTTTTTTGGTGAGCTCCGCCGGATCTATATCGACCACTATCTTGCGGGCCGTGGGCGCAAATGCTTCGTAATTGTAGCCAATGTTCCAGAGGTGGTGCCGGACGCCAATGCTCAGAATGACATCCGCATTTTGCACCGCAAAATTTCCGGCACGGTCACCGAACACTCCCGGACGGCCCGTGACCAATGGATGATCCGTGGGTATGAGGTCATGGGAGGACATGCTCGTGACGACCGGGATCTGCAGACGGTCAGCCAAGACCTGAAAGTCGTTCCGAGCCTTGGCCAAGGTAATGCCGTGTCCGGCAAAAATCAGGGGGCGCCGGGCGACTTGCAGCATCCTCAGCACTTCGGTCACCTGAGCGGAAAGATTCTCGGCCAGAGCGGAAGAAGTGCCGGTTTCATCCGGTTGAAACGAACGGAGTGTGGTTTCATCCACCAAACTTGCCTGCACGTCCGCCGGTATGTCCAAGAAGACCGGGCCCGGTCGACCACTGGTTGCGGCATGCACGGCCTTCTCCAAGTGAAAGCGGATGTCAGCCGGGTCGGACACCAGCGCCGCGTATTTCGTCATGGGTGTGACGATCTCGGTGATGTTGATTTCCTGCACACCCAGTTGTCTGAGCTTGGTCCCGGTCATTAAATTATCCCGCTTCACCTGTCCCGACATGTAGAGCACGGGAATGGAATCAAGCCAGGCTCCTGCCACGCCAGTGAGGGTGTTGGTCGCGGCCGGGCCGAATGTCACCAGGCAAACCCCAATGTTATCACTCACCCGACTGTAGGCCTCCGCCGCCATGGCCGCAGCCTGTTCGTGGTGATTGCAAACATAGGTAAGCGCCGGGTTGTGGGCAATTGAGTCCAACAGATTCAAATTGCCGCCACCGGAAACCACAAAAACGTGCTTCACGCCCAGCTGCACTAAATATTTCGCCAGGTAATCGGAAACTTTGATCTCGCTCATGAAATTATCTGAAAAGGTGCGTAATGAAGAATCAGGTGAGACCTGAACCAAGGAATTTCCAGCATAGTAAAAGGGGAGCGGCCAAGGCGAGGCAAACTCAAGCGCATGACACCTGCAGCAGTTCCACCGGGGGAAACTCCGGTGGCAACTTATTGCCGGATAATTTCTGGACTGACACTGCCTCGCCAATATCCGCCACCAGTTTTCGGCCCATGGCCAGCTGTCCCAAAAAAGGCACCACCAAGCCTTCCGGCCTCAGGTGGGCAGTCAGTTCTGCTCCGGAGCTAAATGAACGATATTGCAAACGCGTCTGCTTGAATTTGAATCCAGCGCCACCGTGACTGATATTCTGCAATGGGGCGTAGTCGAAAGCCGCCAGATCGGTTGAGCATTGCGAGGCGTCTTCATAGCCTTTCCCAGCCCGGCCGAAATTGTCACGGAACCGCATCAAATCGCCTTTGAGTGGAGGCGTCTCCACTTCCATCACAACCGCACCACCATCAGCCACTGCCAAAGTGGTATGGAAAACGCATGGTTCCAACACGACCGCCTGCCCCGGTCCCAGGCGATGGCGATCGTCAAAGGTCGAACATTCGACCGCACCGGCCATGACAATCAGGGAGGTTCGTTTGCGGGCGTGACAATGCATGGAGGTGCCGGCACCCGCGGTCAGGTGCAGCATCCAAACTGCGACGGCGGCACTTTGATGCCACAGGTATTCATAACCCCATGGTTTGCGCACCACCACCTGGGAGTAGTCAAAGTTGTTGGCCGCCGGGGCTACCTCCGTCCGCAATCGGGAAAGATTCTCGAAATCGGATGAATTGGGATAGATGCGTTTAACCACAGGCTGAACGATTTTCGGGAACAGCCTTAGTTGCCGCGCAAGGACAACCACGGCCGTCGGTTTTCCGTGTAAAGTCGGGTCACGATCTCAAGATCACGCTCCGTGTCCACTGCTTGCCAGTAGTCCTTGTGGGGGAACACACCGACCTGACACAACGCGACCAACTTGGAGAACACCTCCTGTTCAAGATTGCACTCATTGACTATATCCAGGTGTTCAAAGACTCCCGGTTCCATCACCATGTAACCGCCATTCAAATACCCCCCCACTCCGGATAATTTGGTGTCCATGGTGTAACCGGTCACCTCAGTCTCGTTGAGAGAAAATGTGCCAAAACGACTGCTGGGCTGGACCCCAGTCACTGAAACCAACTTCCTACTCGCTTCGTGCGCCTGAAGGAGTGCAGTCAAGTCCACGTTGCAGAGACAATCGCTGTAAGTGACAAAAAATCTCTCGTTTTCAAGATACCTCCGACAACGGGCGATCCGACAACCCGTCTGGGCATTGAGTCCCGTATCAATACACTTGATCCGCCAGTCCTCGTCCGTGCTGGTGGAAAGATATTCCAAGTTGCCTGATCCGCTGTGGAAAACCGTGTCCCGGCCCTCGATATGCATATACCGGCAGTAACGTCGGATCGCCTCGCCCCCTTCGCCCAATGCCAGCACAAAATCCGTATGTCCGGCGGTCGCAAAAATCTTCATCACATGCCATATCAACGGTCGCCCACCAACCTGCATCAATGCCTTCGGAATACGCTGCCTGGTCTCGGGATCAACCACGCCACGACCGCCGCATAATATTACAACTTGCATGGTTAAAGTGGAACTTTGACTGGTGATTATTGCGAGGAGAATGCGCCACGATTGAGACCGTGCCAGGCCAGAGTGCGGCGGATTCCATCTTCCTCCTGTATCCAAACATCAAGGTCCAGTTCATTGCGCGCCAGATCAATGGCCGGAACATAACGTGAAGCAGGTTTGTTTGGATCTGTCGGTTGCGCCAGCAACACAGAGGCTTTTCCATCGGCCAAATTGTTCACAAGATAAGCATGGGCAGATATCTGCTCCGCCGCGTCCGAACCGACATTGTAAGCCCGCCCAGACTGACCGAGGAACAAAATTGTCCACAGCCAAATGGCCAGGTCGGCCGCGTAAAGGTAACTGCGCATCGGGGTCCCGTCACCGTTCACTTTGATGGGACCACCAGCCAGTGCATCACGGATGAAGTTGCCCACGGCAAAATGCGCATCGAGGGGCAGGTGCGGACCCACAAAGGCGAAACACCGGGCGATTTTGCACTGCAGGTCTGACGCGGCTGCAAATTTGCCGCACAATTCCTCACTTAGCCGCTTGCCCGCACCATAGGCTGAGCCCAGGGTCAAGGGCCCGGTCGGACCGAAATAATCCTCGGGCACATGGGTCAGATCAGCCGGTTGCGGCCCGTAAACCGCCCCCGAACTCACATACAGGAATTTCTTCGCACCGGTATGCCGAGCAAATTCCAGCACCCGCCGAGTCCCTGCGACGATGTCGTCGCGGATCTGCTTCGGATCCGATCCGGGAGGCGGGCTGCGCGTGTCGGTCGCTGCATGGATGACATGGGTGAATCTTGCCGGGGGAAAGGCGAAGTTCCGCACGTCTCCCGCGATAAATTCCAAGTCAGCCCGGCTCGTCAGATGTGGAGCCTTGCACGTAAATACGACGGGATCACGGGTCAGCACGAGTGCCCGCATGCCCAGATTCAAGGCGTCATTGGCATGGGCAAAGCTCTCCAGTAACCAC
>JAIPJW010000195.1 GCA_021734075.1 Cephaloticoccus sp. | reverse complement strand
GCCGACACTGATCAACTGAATGCCGCCGAGAAAAGAGATTAGGATGACCAGGGTCGGGTTGCCCCAGAGAATTTCCCAGCCCATGAATTTGTAGAAGAGATAGATGGTCATCAGCAGGAACGAAAAACCGGCAATGAGGAATCCCAGCATGGTGCTCAACTGAAGTGCGTAGGTGCTGAAACAAAAGATGCCGTTGAACCCTATGCGCAGCGAACCCAAGAAACGGTTGTAATGGGTGTCGCCGGCGTGACGGGGCGGGCGATCGAATGGGATCAGGCATTGCCGGAATCCCACGACGGCCACCATGCCGCGCAGGAAACCGTGGGTTTCCTTCAGTCGCAGCAGCTCATTCACCACGCGCCGGGACATCAGGCGGAAGTCCCCGGTGTTGGGCGGAATCCGGACATCGGCGATCTTGTTGATCAGGCGATAGCCGACGGCTGAGACGACTTTCTTCAACCAGGGTTCACCGGTCCGCTGACGGCGTTGGGGCAGCACCACCTCGTAGCCCTCACGGAACCGGGCCATCATTTCGGTCACTAGTTCCGGGGGGTCCTGCAGGTCAACATCCATGACGATCACAGCCTCGCCACGCGAGTATTCCATGCCGGCGAGGGTGGCCATGGGTTGGCCAAATCGGCGGGAAAAGGTGATGAGCTTGATTCTTTCATCGTGACGGCGGTGCTCGAGGATGACCTGCTCGGTCGAGTCCGGTGAGGGATCGAGGGCAAAAATGATCTCATAGTCCTCCGTGATGGCGGCCAAAATATGCTGCAACCGACGCAAAAACTCCGGGATGTTTTTCTCCTCCTTGAAGACGGGGACGATGATGGAAAGCAGCATCACCTCATTAATCTCTCAGTCGGCTGACAAAATCAACCACGGTTACATTCAACCATCAAGATGCCCGCCAACCCATACCCCAGAGGAACTGGATAAATGCACTCCGCCGCAGATAACTAAGCAGCAGGGGGTGGCTCTCGATTTCACTGGCGGGAAAAGCATGACCGTGGCTGCGCTCACGCAACCGCGTGATTTCATTCTGCCCGGTGCTGTGCATCACAGCCGAAGTCTTTTGCGCGGCGTGTGAGCGAAAACAGGCCAAAAAGTAGGGGACCCGGACAATTTTGGCGCCACTGGCTTGGAAGCGCAGGAGCAGATCCCAGTCCATCGCGAAATGGAAGGAAGTGTCGAGACCACCGACCTTTTCCCATACGCGTCGGCGCCAGAAAAGCGTTTCCTGCGGCACGAAGTCGTTCAAGCGCAGCACCTCGGGGTCATGTTTGGGGAGGAACCAACGGGCGATTTCTTGCGAGTCTGCATCGACTAGGATCCGGTGGCCATAGACCACATCCACCTCGGGATGCCGGGCAAAGAAGTCGGCCACGAAGGCGAGCGCGCCCGGCAAGTAATAATCGTCGGAGTTCAACCAACCCATTACGTCGTCCGGCCCACCGCTGGTTTGCGCAAAGCCCTGGGCAATGGCATGGGCCTGACCATCATCCGGGGCGCAGGTCCACGCGTGCAACCGGTCTGCCTGTTCCCGGATAAGGTCGGCGCTGCCGTCGCTGGAACCGCCGTCACGCACGACATACTGGCAATCTACTCCCGGTTGGTCATCCAGCACACTGCGCATCGTTTCACGCAGGTAGCGGGCCTGCTGATAGGATGGGGTCACGAGGCTTAGTTTCGGTTGCGCCAGCGAAGGGTCCCAACGCGGAAATTTTTCCGGACGAATTGCTCTGGCCGGATAGGCCATGTGGGCCGGCATTTGAAAAAACATCAGCTCAGTCCAATCTCCTCCGCCCAACCACAGGGGCAGCCAGCGTCGCTTGATTCGGACCAGGCGCTCCATGATCACGTGCCAGTCATCGCCCGAAAGTTGGGCCTCGATAATCACGGTTTGATGACCGGCGGGCAGGGTGCCGCGGATTTCGAACCCAACATTGTCGTCCGGGGCGGCGGGCAGGGCGGCTTTGACGTCGGGCCGCGGCAGCCCCACCACGCCATGCAAATCCCGGTTGGCCGTGCGCAGACGGATGGCGGTTACAGTCCGGTCCTCAGAGGAGAAACACCAGCCACGGATGATGAAGCAGCGCGACGGGTGACTCCAGTCGGCTGGTTGATCGATGTGGAACTGCAGCGACACGGCAGATGGGATCAGACGAATTTCAATTTGCGCGCCGCAAACAACACCATGCGCAACAGCAACCAACCGTGACTCCAACGATGGATGTTGGTGCTGCCGTAAGTGCGCTCTTTGTAACGGATCGGCACATCTGCAATCTTCAGGTTTAGTTTGGCCGCACCGAAGAGCAGATCAAAGTCACCGAATGGATCGAAGTCGCCGAAGTAGGCACGATTGGCCGCGATTTGGTCATAGTGTGCGCGACTGAGCACCTTGGTGCCGCAGAGGGTATCCTTGACCGGTTGGCCGAGCAGCCAGGTGAAGATGATGCCGAATGTCTTGTTGGCGCAGAGATTGAGAAACTGCATGGCCTCTTCATCCATGGGATATACCAGACGACAACCATTGGCGAATTCCGCTTTGCCCTTCTCCAGCACCTCGAAGAACTTGGGTAACTCTTCGGGAGGCATCGTCAGATCGGCATCGAGGATCATGAGAATATCGCCGGAGGCGGCAGCATAACCCATCCGCACCGCATCGCCTTTGCCACGCCCGGTTTGCTGCATGATCTTAATTTTTCGCTCGGGATGGTCGCGTTGGACCCGTTGTATTTCCTCCCAAGTATTGTCCGAAGAATGGCCCTCGACAAAAATTAATTCGGTGCTGGAGCCCATGTCTGGGGTGCGAAGCACGGCCGCTTCAATATTGCCAGCTTCATTACGCGCAGGTATTATGACTGAAGTTGATAAATCATTTGGAGTCCGGGGGCGGGCTGGACGAGCGACACAGAAACCCGTCAAGCAAAACCAACCAAAAAGAGGTGCAACCCATCGATTGAGGATTTGATCCAATCCCAGAAAATTCACGGGTATAAGGAGTCGGGACGAACTCGTCAGCAGGTTCCAATCTGAGAGTTCGAGAAGGTTCCGCATATCTGCCATACTGAGCCAGTTACTTTGGGGTTGTTTTGCGCGGAGACCAAGCCAGCTGGCGAGGGTCAAAATCGGACGCCACAGGTTCGAATAGAAATTGAAAATCAGACGGGTTTGGGCATGGGCAACTCCATGCAGACGGTCGAGGAGCAATTGAACATCGGCAGAATAATTCAGGGTCTCGGAAATGATGATGCAATCGAATTGCTCGGAAAGTTTCAGGGTTTCGCCGGCTTGCACGTGAAACTCGGCATCCGGCACTCGTGCCCGAGCGGATGCAATCTGCTTGGCAGAGAGGTCGACTCCTACTTTTCGTTTGGCTCGCAATCGCCCGAGCAGTTCACCCGAACCACAGCCGATCTCCAGGATCGATGCTCCCGGAGGAATGATGAGGTTATAATAATGGGCAAGCCACTTACGATAGCTACGAACATTCCTACTGAGGGTGGTAGGTGCGGCTTCGTAGAAGACTCGGATTTTCTCCAAATGATCACGGGTGAGTTCAGACACGTCATTCATATCATTATTTCTCTTTTTCCAATACAACCAACAGTCGGGTTGAGAGGGCGTAAGAGCAAGGATATGTGATGCAACGAAACCCAGCATCAATTCATGCAAAAAGCCGTCGGTTTGAAAATATCAACTGGTTAATCGGACCAGCGCTTGCTCAGATTTGCGGATCGCTCGATCCGAGCGGTCGACGTGATTGAGATCGTCGCCGCAGCGATGCAACTGCACGGCCGACCTGCTCACCTGCGCAGCGACAACGGGCCGGAGTTTATCGCCTATGCGATCCAAGATTGGCTACGAGACGAACGGGTCGAGACGATCTACATCAAACCAGGCTCACCGTGGGAGAACCCCTACATCGAATCCTTCCATGACAAACTGCGTGACGAGTGCCTTAATCGGGAGCTGTTTGGCAGCCTGGAAGAGGCCCGGATCATTATCGAACAGTGGCGCGACGAATACAATGAGTTGAGTCCCCATAGCTCACTGGGCTATCAGACGCCCCGAGAGTTTGCCCTCTCAACTCAGACTGAGCTCCGGTCGGGCTTCGCCCTCCCTCCGCTCAGTCTGATCAAACCCAAAACCATAACCGCAGAACTCTAGTTTAGATCTGTCCCACCTCGGGGGTCAGGCCACCATGGTTAGCTCCTGAATCGGTCATTTCATGAGGCGTGAACTAGGCGGCAGGATCGGTTTCGATGGGGCCGACGTTCAATGCGCCGAAGCTGTTCATACCGAATTGAAACTTCTGGTAGGTGGAGCAACGGAAACCGGTGCGCCCGGCGAGTTCACGTATGTCAGTCTCGCTCCAATAGTGTTTGTGATCCCGGATCTCCGGTCCGGAGATAATCCTGAGCTTGAAGGCGAGGAACTCGAGGAGGGGGCGCGATGCCGGAGTCGGAGTGGTCAACAACACGCTGCCGCCGGGCTTGAGAATGCGGTGAAATTCCCGGAAAAGCACGTCCACCTGGTCCAGTGGGATGTGCTCCAGCACCGCCAAAATTGTGACGTGGTCGAAGCTGGCATCAGCAAAGGTGAAGCGATCCTTGAAGTGAAAGTTCTGAATCTCGAGGTTGGTGGCCAACCGGCCCGGCGTTGCGTCGTAATCTAGACCAATACCCTGTTGGACATCAGACTGGACCGATTGCAGGAATAGGGCCTGGTGACCGCAGCCGAAATCGAGCACCCGCGTGCCCGGTCGGATGAAGCGGCGGACGATCCGCGATCGCCACCGACAGATAAACAAATCGAGTGCGTTGAAATCCCTGGTGCCCATGCCGCGTGCCTTCAGTCCGAGCGGGTGCTCTTGATGCGCTTGATGACCACCCGCTCCAACTCAAGCAGACGTTGATTGACGGAACTGAGAACCAGGCCGAGGGCGAGGCTCATGCTGGCCAACATGAAGCAGGAAATTGCCAATATGGCGCTTGCGCGACTGACCACCCGATGGAGTTGGAACAGTTCCACCAAGGGCAGCGCCCCGGCCCCCAATGCGGCGAAAAGGAGTATGAGGAAAAGCGAACCGAAGAGGGTCAGGGGCTTGTAGGCGCGGAGGAGCAGAAACAGGCGCAGCAAGACACGGATGCCATCGGGCAACGTGCGCAATTTGGAGAAACTGCCACTCGGACGCTCGCCATAGGGGGCCTCGATTTCCTTCACCACCATTCCACGGTAGAGGCTTTGCACCGTGAGCTCGGTCTCCACGTCGAAGCCGCTCGAAGTGATGGGGATCATCTGGGCGCATTCGCGGGTGAAAGCCCGGTAACCGGAGAAGATGTCGGAGATGGAGGCGTGGAAGATCTTGTTGATGATCCAGCAGACGAGTTGGTTGCCGGCGACATGGAACTTGCGAAAGGACTTGTCGCTGTATTGCTGCAGCCGGGCTGCGACCACCATGTCGGCGTCGCCGGCGAGGATGGGCTGCAAGAGTCGGTGCACGGCGGTGGGGTCGTAAGTGCCGTCGCCGTCCACCATGATCAGGATGTCTTCACGGACCACCTCGAATATCGTGGAGACGACATGCCCCTTGCCCTGACGTTTCTCCCGAATGACCTCGGCGCCGGCAGCAAGTGCGACCTCGGCCGTGCGATCGGTGCAATTGTTGTCAAAAACGTAGACTTTGGCCTGTGGCAGTTGGGCCAGGAAATCCGTGACCACTTGTCCGATGGTCTTCTCTTCCTGATAACAGGGAACCACGATGGCGATGCTGGGAGTTGGAGTGGAGCCCGAAGTGACCATGGGTAGGGGGAA
>JAIPJW010000194.1 GCA_021734075.1 Cephaloticoccus sp. | reverse complement strand
CCGGGGCCAATACCACCACAATATGATGGGCAATGGCGGCGGCATAATAGGGATCCGTGGGCACGGACTCTTGGGGAGAGAAACTTAACAAGCCAATATCTGCCCGGTCATTTTGAATATCCTGCCAGCCCGAAAGACTACCGGACATGGCCACGGTGACAGCAGAATCATTGCGTCGGGCAAATTCCCGCAGGGCAGGAGTCAATTCCACCCCGAGTAAATCGCTGCCGACCACCCGGATCTCGGCCCCGGCGATCATGGGCATCAGCCCCAAGCCCAAAACCAAATAGCCGATCGATGCCATGGATCAGGCCGGAGGATCCGAACGGTCGGACTCATGCAAATGCAAATGATCCCCGGCAGTTTTACCCGGGGCGGAACGCGCATGCCGCCGTGGTTTCGGAGCATCACTGTAATAACTGTAATTGTGGGTGTAATATCCGTAATCCTCGCCGGAGCCGTTCGGCACCTGATTGAGCACGACTCCCAACAGGGGCGTCTTGATCGATTCGATGATCTGCTGGGCCCGCACCACCATGCTCTGCGGATTACGACGATGCTGGATCAGGAGCACCGCGCCATCGACGACACTGACCAAAACCGATGCATCGCTCACCCCAATAATCGGAGGAGAATCAAAGATGATCTTGTCGTAGTCCTGCCTCAACATGGTGACAATTTCCTTCAGTCGATTACCATAAAGCAGGTTGAGGGTGAAACCGGCCGAGGCCCCACTGGGCACAAAATCAAGGTTGGGCGCGATCCCGCGTTGCACCACTTCGTCCATGGTCATGCGACCAAGCAGCACTTCGCACAACCCGGGCTCCTTGGGCCGCCTGGCCAGTTTGTGCTGGGTGGGTCGACGCAAATCCGAATCGATCAAGATCACCCGTTCCCCCCCTGAGGCCATGGCGCGGGTCAACCGGTGCAGAGTGGTCGATTTACCTTCACCCGGACCGGCGGAGAACAGCACGAGGCTCGCGGGCACGCCCGGTTTGAGCGCCAGGTTGATATTGGTGTGCAGCACCCGGAAGGGCTCCTCCTCGGCCGGGTCGGTGTCTTCCCCGCCATTGGGGTCATGCACCAACGGAATCACGCCCAAGGCCGGCAATCCCAGCTTGGTCTCAATGTCCGTGACGGTGCGGAAACTGGTGTCAAAATATTCCAGCAACACCGAAACACCCACGCCCAGGATCAAGCCAAAGATCACGGCAAAGCTGATGTTCAGCGGCCAGCTGGGGCGGCTTGGACGGATCGGCGCCTCGGCAATATTCAGAATTTCAATCGTGCGTTTGGGCACCTGATAGTCGATTTCCCGCTGACGCAGGGTCAGTTTCAGCGTGGTCAGCAGGCGGGTTTCATCCTCCAGTTTCTGGGCCGCTTCCTCAAACGGTCGCATGCGATCACGGGCGGAAAGGATCTGATCCACCTTGGCCTGGGATAACTGGTTCTTCAATTCAGCCACCCTCGCCTCCGCCTCCTTGTAGGAGATTTCCAGCGAACTTTCATAGCCGCCCAATTGGGCATCCAACTGTTCCCGGATTTTCTTCAGATTGCCTTCGGCTGAAATCAACTCGGGGTGATTCGCCCCCAGCCGGTCCTTCAGTTTGCTCACGGTTTGATCAGCCATCAGGTAGGCCTGCAGGAGATTTTGAATATTGGGATCCTGGATCAGTTCGGCGTTCACCAGGTTGATGCGGTCTTCCACCGGTATGCTCTTGAACCGCTCCCAGCGGGTCTTGCGCCCGATAGCATCCACGCTCAGGGCAATCAGGGAATTCTGCATCTGGCGCAAGGTCTCGATCTCCATATCAGAGTAACGGGCGTTGAGATCCACCCCGGAGATGTTGAGGTCTTTGCGCAATTTCTCGACCGCATCGCGCTGCCGGCTCACTTCCGCCTCCTGGGACTCCAGTTCCTTGCGCAGCTGGGCCAACCCCTCCCGTTGTTCCGCCGTGGCGAAATTTATCCGGTTTTCGGAATAAACCCGGGCGGTCTCATTGGCAATGGCGGCCGCCAGGGCCGCATCCTGGGCAAAGACATCGATCTCGATGATGGAGGAACTACGCTGCGACTCGATGCGCAGCATCTTGTCGAGCAGATAGCGGTAGGTCAGCGCGTTGGTGAGTTTGCCCTTGGTGCCCAGCATTTCCGCCAACCGGGTGTTGAGCTTCAGGTTTTCAATCACCGGATAGATGATTATCTCCGAGCGCATCGTGCGCAGCTGGTCCTGCAGAAAATACGGATCGTAGTAGCTCGAGGTTTGGGCTTGGAAGAGTTTGACCTCCCCCTCCGGTTTTTCGACCCGGATCTTGGTGGTGGCCAGATACCAGCGGGGCAGCAATGCCGTCACCACGAGCGTGGTGAGCACCACCAGGGAGACAATCAGTGCGATCAACGCCTTGCGCAAACGCAGGACCTGCAGGAAATCGGCGAGCGTGGTGCTATCCTTGCTGACAGAGGGGGCAGCCATGAGATTGCGACAGCGAACGCGGCACGCGCCGTCTCAGCAAGTTCTTTGTGCCGCCATCAGCACATCAAAACGTGAAAGCGGCAGTAAGCCCATAGCGGTCCCGCTTCTGGCCCCGGCTGGCCAGGTCGGAGCTGACCTTGTCATGGTCGAAGGTGGCCGATGCAGTCCAGTTTTTGTTGATCAGATAGGACAGGGCGGCACCAAAACGGGTGGTGGTCTCATCCGCATTGGCCACCCCGCGACGGCCCTGCAGGGTGGAAGGCTCGAAATTGAAGGAACCCGAGGCAACAATCAACGCGCTGAGCGAGTGCTGCACGTTGACGAAGAAGCGATTGACCTGGGTATCGTTGAAATTCGCCACATCGGAGGTCTCTTCCAGGGTGTAAATGTAACCCGTGGTAATGTAGGATTTCTCGGCGTAGTCATACTTGGCGCTGAGTTCCACATAGGGCGCATCCGAGCTGCGCTCGCCGTCCCGCTGGCGCCATTCGTAACCCACCCGACCTGTCGCGGTCAGTTTTCTTGCCACCGTGTAATCCACGCCGCCGATCAGGAAATTGGATTGCTTGTCCTTGTTGCCACCACTGTTGCTGTAATTGATGGTCTGGTGCCGGAATTCCCCGACGAGCTTGGTCTCAGGCAGGATGGCATGCCCCAATTCCACGCCAAAAAGAGTCTCGGAGCGGTCGAGACTGTTGGCGAGGTTCGCATTGTCGAAACGGTAAAGGACGGTGCGGGCCTTGATCGTGCCGGAGGTTTTCTGCCCCAAAGTGGTTACGAAGCGCCCGTCGGCCTGGTTTCGCGTCAAGGACTGATCGGTATTGATTGGCACGCCCGCCAGCAAAGATTCCGGATTTTTGGATATCGTATAGCTGTCGGAAACATCGATGTTGGTCTGGGCAGTGAAGGCATGGGCCAGACGCACCATCAAGTCGTGACTCTCCAAAGTCTTGTCACCCGGACGGTCGGAAAAGTGGTCAATCGTCAGCTTGTATGAACTGGAAAAAAAGGTCTGGTCGGTCAGCGAGGAGTTCAAGATCAACTCGGGCGCGAAGGAATAGACCGTGCTGCTGATCGCATTGCTCGCAGCGCCAAAAATATTGCTGTCGTGCGAAATGCCCGCAGTGGCCCGCAGACTGAACTGTTTGCCCTGCTCCTGTTCGGGGATGGGTGCATAAACAGCCCAGCAGGTTTGCGCGGCAAATATCCCGACCAAGGGGAAGACTTGGGTGATTTTCATGAGCTGGAGACGGGGCGGAGCGTAGGGAAAACAATCTGCAATAGGCAAATATTATTAGCGGGGAGGTGGCAGGGCCGGATTGATGAAAACATAGAGGTTTTCCGCCAGCCTTTGCGGCACCCGCAAGGGAAACTCTGCGGGCAACCTGCCGGTCATCAAACCGGCATAAATCCGGCCCCATTCCCCGAATCGGCGCAAACCGGCAATGTCAGTGCGCAAATCATCATCCCGGGTTGCGGCCAGTTCGGAGAAAAAAGGGCGATCCAGCGTGTGCGGGGTCAGCAAGAGTTCGCCAATCGACTGCTCGATGGTGATGGCATAAAAATCCTTCAAGCGTGCCGGTTGGGCCCAAACTCTTTGGCCGCTATACCAAGCCACCCCGGCAGGCACGTCGGCCATGACCCCAAACCGGTTGGTGGAATCGCGCTGGGCCAGTTCCTCGCGCATGCCCATGAACAATCGCGGATAATAGGGCGGGTAGTGAAAATGCAGACGTCGTGGTTCCAAGGCATCGTGCAACAGGGGCAGGGCCTGTATCACCAGCAACAACACGGCGGAAACTCCCGGCCAGCGGGACAAGACGGAATTGCTGCCGATCAGCACAAAGAAAAACCCCGCGCCAAAAATCATGATCAAGGGACTGAGATATGCGGCCACCAGGCGTTCGCTCTCCCCCGAATTGGCCGCCGCCTGCACCAGCAGCATCACCAGCAGGGCCAGGGCAAACATCCAACGCAACCGGTCCGTGGTGGCCGTGCGAAAGGCATACAACCAGCCCACCGCGAACAAGGCCATGAACCACATCGCCCCCCCCGACCAAAGTCGCGATTCCAGATTATCCTGCCAGGACGTCAGCACTTTGTTGCCCAGTTTGTTGAAATCGACCCGTGGCAGTTCGGCGGACAAGGTGGTGCGCACCGTTTCCGGCGAAGCCGTGGGATCGCCTTCCTTTAGGGCCACGTTCTGCCAAGCCAAGCCCGTGGGATATCCCGTCAAAGACAGGTTTCGGGCGATCCACGGGCCGGTCACCACGGCAAACAGGGCCAGCACCAAGCCCAGCATGGCCCAGCGCCGGGCTGGAATCACCCGCCATGCCACATAGCCCAATACCACCAACAGCAGTGCGCCGGCCGTGTATTCGGCCAGAAACAACAAGCCACAACCGGCCCCCAGACCCGCCAACCAACCCCACGGACTGGCCTTCCGGGATTCAAACGCCAGTTCCACCTGCCACCAGCAGCGAAACACGGCCAAGGAGAGCACCATGAGCAAGGGCAGACCGTTGACCGCGACCACCTGCTGCCAGATAGGCACCGCAAGCAACAAGCCAAAGGCCGCCACCCACCCGACCCGGGGCTCGAACAGCCGGCGGCCCAAGTCATAGGTTTGCCAGGCCGCCAACCAGAACAGCAGGAGATTCAAGCCCAGCAAAAAATAGTCGGCGCCAAAGCCATCCGGTGGTTGCGGGGCTTGGGCAAATAGATGCTCCCGGTAGCTCGTGGGCAACCCGCGCAATCCCGCGGCTATCAACAGGGGATAAAGCGGCGCCTCATAAAGCTCCGGCAATGGATGCTGTTCGTTGAACCCGCGACCGGACGGTGCGAGGTAGGCATGCACCTGCGGGTAATTGACCAAGGTGGTAAACCCCTCCCCTCGGGCCAGCTGCCGGCCCACATCCGCCTGACGCAAGGTCCCTTCGGAGGCCGGTCCTTGGAATTGTTTCCACGCGATCAACAATGACAACGCCAGCGTGCCCAGCAGCACCGCCGCCAGTCGCACCCGGCGGGCCCCGGCACCGGCTTCCAGCCAATGAATCCATTCCTGGATCGTGCGCGCGCGGTTCATCAATCAATCACGTCAAGTTCGGGAAACTGCGTCAGTTTTCGGTGCAGGGTGCGCCGACTGATCCCCATCAAGGCGGCCGCCTTGGTGCGGTTGCCGCGGGACTTGATCAGGGCCTCATGCAAAACGCGCTTTTCATTTTCCAGCATGGAAAGGGGGTTGGGCGCCGGGCCCTCCGCCCCACCTGCGGAGGCCGGGGCTCCGCCGATGCCGCGAAACTTTGCCTCCCGGTCATACTCCGACAGGCTGCCGCCGCGGTGCAAGACCACCCCGTTTTCACAAAAGTTGCGCAGCTCGCGAATGTT
>JAIPJW010000019.1 GCA_021734075.1 Cephaloticoccus sp. | reverse complement strand
GCGACCCAGTGCACTGGCCTTCGGCGGACCCGACGACCGCACCCTCTTTATCGCCGCGCGCACGTCCCTCTACGCCATCCGCCTGACCGCACCCAAGTAGACCCGCTTCATTGAACGGTGTCAGTGAAAGGCCTGTTGCCCGATCGGGCCACCCCGGTCATCCACTTTGGCACCCACCAGCTTCCGTCTGGTCACCCCAACCCCGCCTCCGGCCAGCATCAGCTTTCCCCCGCCTGCTCTCCTCCCCATGACCCCCACGCCCGAACCTCTCTCGTTCAAGGAAAAATTTGCCTACGGTCTCGGCGACACCGCCTCGAATTTCTTTTTCCAGACCTTCAACATCTTCCTTATCTATTATTACACCGACGTGTTTGGCCTCGCGGCCAGTGCGGTCGGCACGATGTTCATCTTCACGCGGATTTTCGATGCGATCACCGATCCGCTGATGGGCATGCTGGCGGATCGGACCAAAACCCGCTGGGGCAAATACCGGCCCTACCTGCTGTGGATCGCCGTGCCTTACGGCGTGTTGGGTTACCTGATGTTCATGAACCCCGAGCTCTCGGACAGCGGCAAGCTGGTCTACGCCTACCTGACCTACTCGGCCATGATGCTGGCCTACACCGCCATCAATATTCCCTATTCGGCCCTGATGGGCGTGATGTCCCCCTCAACCGTGGAGCGCACCTCGCTCTCGACCTTCCGCTTTGTCTGTGCCTTCGGGGGCGGACTCCTCGTCGCCATGCTGGTCACCCCCCTCAAGAACCTGCTCGGCGGCGGCAGCGAAGTCCGCGGGTTCCAATGGACGATGGCCATCTTCGCCGTCATCTCGATCTCGATGTTCCTGTTCACCTTCTGGAACACCCGCGAGCGCGTGCTGGCTTCGGGCGACGAGCAGAGCAATCTCAAGCAGGACTTGGGCTTTCTCCTGCGCAACCGTGCCTGGGTGGTGCTGTTCTTCGTGGCGATCTTCACCCTGACCAATGTCGCGGTGCGCAACGGCGTGACGGTTTATTTCTTCAAGTATTTCGTCGGGGATGACGGTCACCGCGTCTTCCTGTTTTTTGACCAGACCGCGCTGTTCATGACCTCGGGCATGCTGGCGATGATTCTCGGCGTGGCCTCCACGCCGTTCTTCACCCGGCGCTGGGGCAAGCGCGAATTGATGATCGTCCTCAGTTTGTTCAACGCCCTCTCCATGCTGGCCTTCTACTACGTGCCTCGGGACCAGGTTGCCCTGATGTATGTAATCAACATCACCGGCACCTTCATCGTCGGTCCGACCCCCGCCATCGTCTGGGCAATGTATGCCGATGCCGCCGACTACGGGGACTGGAAGTTCCACCGCCGCACCACCGCCCTGATATTTTCCGCCGCCCAATTCGGTCAGAAGATGGGGCTCGCACTGGGAGGTTCCGTCGCCGGCTGGTGTCTGGCATATTTCGGTTACGTGGCCAACGTGGAGCAAACCGCGCGGTCTCTGGGTGGCATCCGTATTCTGTTCACCGCGGCCCCGGCCACCTTCGCCCTGCTCAGCGTGGCCATGATGGCGTTCTACCCGCTCAAGGAATCCATGGTGAAGCAGATCGAACTGGATCTGGCCGCACGCAAGGCTACGACCTGAGTGTAATAAATAAATGGTGGTCTAATGGCAGACTTCTGCCTGCGGTTGGGTAGGGACGAGCGGCCCGCTCGTCCGTGTTATCCGATAGTGCGAGGTGCGCGGGGGTCTAGCCGCAGTCGGGCGAGCCGCCCGACCCTACCGCCAGTCAAGTGACCGCAAGATGGCCACTATGCGCACAAAAGGCGCGGTCGGTATTCACACCGTCAGTCTTGAAGCACAAAAGCTCCCGCAAAAGTCCTTTCGATACGATTAATCTCGTTGCTGGTTAGTTCGGGAAATTCGGATTTGCGTTTGAGTTTGGACAGCTTCCCGTGGTTCTGGTGCAACAAGCGCAAGAGGAGTTGGAGTTTCCGGTTGGGAAGATCAACCACCTCGGATATTGCCTGACTCGCGACATCGAAACGTTGCAACACATCAAGTTCGTTCGGCAAATCATGGCGCACGGCCCGTTCGATCAAATCAAGCGTGTATTCGGCGTGAACCGTGAGATCAGGATAGCGCCAAACCCCTGATGCCCGACCCACGTTCTTGATCACCATGCGGCCCCTGGTATCCAAATCGTAGTCAACCCGCTTGAGCACGGTTTGAGAAAAACTTTCAAGCGTTTGATCATAACGATGAGGTTCGCGCAAAATGCCCGCAGATAAAGGCAGGACTACTCCCGGGTCAGTGTAACCATCACTCGCCAGAGTCTCGTGCATCAGCAAGCGGTGGAGACGTCCATTACCATCTTCAAAGGGGTGCGTATAAACAAAACCGAAGCCAACCACCGCGGCCCGGATGGGCGATGGAATCCCATTGCTGCGCAGCATAAAAGTGCGCAACCCCGCCATCAGGGTCTTAACCAATGCCGGGGGAGGACATACATAATGGATTCGCTCCTGCAAATTGGGCAAAGTTTGGCCCACATAATTCTGGTTGGTGCGAAAGGATTGATTGGCATAGCGGGAGTCTACAATCGAGTTTTGCAGAGTGACCAATCTGGGCTCGACCAGCAGATCGGCGGCCTGAACCTTGCCCACATCGGACAACACTTGCAGAAACCGCAGTTCCCTGGCCCCGCCGACTGTCTCATGTTCAATTTCAAAGGACGCTTTGGTTTCTTTACGATAGAGATAATGAATGGCCCGGTTGAGCAGCTGGGGACTCGCTTTCTGGCTAAGCTCGCGGATCTCCGCTGCATAGTCGGGTGCAAGTTTCCGCAGCAACGCAGGCGTGCGACGGACTACGGGACAAAACCCCGCCGATCCCAGCAGATTGTCGCGCACCCGCCACCGTTGATCCAAACGAGGTCGACCAGTGAAGTAGCGCTTCTCGTCAAGTGCGGATACAAAATTGCCTGCCACCTTGGTGCCTAGCGTGCGCGATGTCAGTTGCTCGTAGAGAAATCCGATGCGGCGCGCGTATTTACCCGTGGGATTGGTCGCAATAAAACGATCCACTTCGCGCTCCGGCAGCGCGGTGAATACCTGGTTTAAGAGGTCCAAACTGACCGGTTCATGTTTGAGCGCAAAAACCACGTGATCGAGAGGGGCATCCCCGGGCCAATAGCTCTTTGGATAGACTTCCTCTGTCTTGCCGTCGGGCTTGGTCACACTACTGCGTTTGCCCGCAATATGTGAACTTTGACCAATCACCACGGGTGCCGTCTTGAACTCTTCGATGAGTCTCAGGGTGCCTACAGTGCGCATAAATTCGTATTTAGCGCATCAAAAATGATTATGGAAAGCCTTTTCGGATCAAAAATGATTTTATATCGACCCAATAAAGCCGCGCTCACAAAGGAACGCGGCCGAAAGTAGACCTACATCCACCCTATTACTCAAACTTCGATCTGGGGCCGCTTCTTTTCCGGCCAGTCGATGTGGTAGAACTTGCCGCGCGGCTGGTCGGTGCGCTCGTAGGTGTGCGCCCCGAAGAAGTCGCGTTGCGCCTGCAACAGGTTGGCGGGCAAACGGGCGCTGCGGTAGCCGTCGTAGTAGGCGAGGGACGAGCTGAAAGTCGGGGCCGGGATGCCGTGGATCGCGGAGAGGGCCACCACCTTGCGCCAGTTGTCCTGGGCCGCCTGGATCGTCTTGTTGAAATACGGATCGAGCAAAAGATTTGCCAGTTTCTGGTCGCGGCCAAAGGCCTCGGTGATGCGTTGCAGGAAGCCGGCGCGGATGATGCAACCACCGCGCCAGATCTGGGCGATCTTGCCGAAGTTGAGCTTCCAGTTGTATTCCTTCTGCGCCGTGCGCATGAGTTGGAAACCCTGGGCGTAGGAGCAGATCTTCGAGCAATAGAGCGCGTCGTGAATGGCCTGCACCAGCGCCTTCTTCTTGCCTTTGAATTTCACCTTCGGGCCCTTGAGAATCTTGGAGGCCGCGACGCGCTCCTCCTTGATGGCGGAGAGACAGCGCGAGAAGACGGACTCGGCGATGGTCGGCGCCGCAACGCCCATGTCGAGCGCGTTGACCGAAGTCCACTTGCCCGTGCCCTTCTGGCCAGCGGTGTCGAGGACGACGTCGACGAAGGCCTTTTTGGAGGCCGGATCCTTCTGGCCGAGGATGTCGGCGGTGATTTCGATCAGGAAGCTGTCGAGGGATCCCTTGTTCCATTTACCAAAGATTTCACCCATCTCGCTGGCGGAGAGTCCGAGCAGGCCCTTCATCAGGTCGTAGGCCTCACAGATCATCTGCATGTCGCCATACTCGATGCCGTTGTGGATCATCTTGACGTAGTGACCCGCCCCGTTCTCGCCGATGTAGGTCGAGCAGGGGACGCCGCCCTTGACGGGCTTGCCGGGAGCCGCGCCCATGAGGGGTTTGCCGGTCTTCTTGTCGACCTTCGCCGCGATGGCGTTCCAGATCGGCTCCAATTCCTTGAACGCCGCCTTGTCGCCACCCGGCATGAGGGCGGGACCAAAACGCGCGCCTTCCTCACCGCCGGAAACACCGGAACCGATGAAGCGGAGATTTTTTTCCTTCAACGCCTTTTCGCGGCGAATCGTGTCGGTCCAGAGTGCGTTGCCGCCGTCGATGATGATGTCGCCCGGTTCAAAGAGCGCGGCGAGCCCGTCGATGACGGCGTCGGTGGCGCGGCCGGCCTGCACGAGGATCACGGCCTTGCGGGGTTTGGCCAGGGAGGCAACAAACTCCTCCAGGGTTTTGGTGCCGACCAACCCGCCGGGAGTGGAGGGATTTTCCGCCACGAAGGCGTCGGTCTTTTCCGTGGTCCGGTTGTAAACCGAAATCTGGAAACCGTGATCGGCGATGTTGAGGGCGAGGTTTTGACCCATCACGGCGAGCCCGATGAGTCCGATATCGGAGAGTTCTTTGGCCATATTCGAGCCCAGTTCTAGAGGAACCCCGGCCGAAAACCACCTGAATTTTCATTGGACTGTCATAATCCCGTGGAATCGGCTCCACGGGTAGGGTCGGGCGGCTCGCCCGACCGGGGCATTGATTCGAAATTCGCGGACGAGCGGGTTTAGACTTCGCACAAGGCTATGTCTGACAAGCTTCTCGTCCCTACCTCCTAAACCCAATTCCAGGTCACCACTAAAAACACCAAAGACACGAAACTTACCGGGTAAGGACAGCCGGTGGCTGTGCCCTACGACTTGCGAACGCGGAAGTGGAGAAAGTAGGCGACGACCTGGGTGTCCTGAAGGTCGGGGCAGGCGCGGACGGCTTCATCGCTGGCCCGGGGTTCCTCGACGCGTTCGATCGTGAATCCGGCGGCCACAATCAGATTCAGCCACTGGCTGATTGTTCGGGTAAAGCGCGGTGTCTTGAATTTGGGCAGACTGGCTTTCAATTCGGCCGGGGCGGCACCGAAAAGCCATTCAGTCACTTCGCCATCCATGTTGCGGAAATAGTCGCCCACTTCGATTGCATAGGTCACGTGGTTGGCATCGCGCAGGTTCCGCCGGTGCGGGGTGTCGAAGCAGGGGTGGCAAATGGAAAACTGGAGAAAGCCGCCGGGCTTGAGCACGCGAAAGGCCCCGGCCAGGACGAGGTCGATTTCCGGGATGTCCATGAAACTCATGAACCCCGTGGCAAAATCGAAAGTGCCGTCGGCAAACGGCAACTCGACGGCACTGGCAATCTGGTAGGTGATCCCCAGCGGCTTCTCCGCTTCAGATGCCTTGGCGTGGGTGATGAACACTTCCGCCACATCCACGGCCGTCACCTTTGCGCCGCGTTGTGCCAACAACCGCGTATTGTGACCCTCACCGCATCCAATATCCAAGCCCGACAACCCAATGACATCCGGCAGCATTTGAAAGAACGCCGGGGTGTTGAAATGGTCCCGGTAAACGTCGTAGCCCGCCCGGGCGAGTTGCGTCCAAGCCTCGGCATTGCCGTTCCAATATTGTGCGACTTCCTGATGATTCATGGGTGCGGGAATTGAGGTTTATGGGAGACAAGGTTTAGCGCGCAGGAATGTCCAACCGGATCAGCCCCAAACCCTCAAGCAGAGGTCACCACGAAAAACACCAAACCCACGAAATGAAAGTCATGTAGCCGGATTCGCCCTCCTTCGCTGAAGCTTCGGCGGACAGGTCGACTCCGGACCGGACTCACCCCATTCGACAAGCTCAGGACCCAGCCTTCGCACAAGGCTTCAGCGGGCGCAGCAGGCGAGGCCGGCTGCAACTGAGCCGAGCGAGCCACCTCCACTAAACTCGCATTGACCTTACAATATAGAAGGTAGGGTCGGGCGGCTCGCCCGACCGTGGCTCTGATTCGAAATTCGCGGACGAGCGGGCCGCTCGTCCCTACCCCAAACGTAACCAGCGCCTGCAAGCAGGCGGCCTACATTTCAACCCACGCTGATCCCGACGGGAGTTCGACGCGGCGGTCGCCGCATTGCACGTGGGTGCCGCCGTGGAGCAGGACGTATTCAATTTTGCCCGAGGCGTTGCGGCGGATGACGCAGAAATCGGCATCGGTCGTGCACGACCAATCGGGTTGCACGAGTGTCGCGCGTGCTTCCCCCGCTGCTGCGGCAATCAGCAAATCCGTGCGGCCATCCGCCAAGGTCACCACCACTGCCACATGGGCATCGCCCGCAGCCTGCCCGGAGGAAGTCTGCAAGGGTAGACGGCGAATTTCGCCGAGGTTCGATTGGCCGGCGTAGGGCTCCATCACACCCACAAAGGTGGAGGACAGCGGGGCCTCCGTCGCCTGACGCCGCACCACCAGACTCGGCAACCACGCCTCGTGATTCGCCTCATGGTCGCGATAGGCAATCCAGCTTTCCGCGAGGGCGGCCTGTGCACCGGTGGTGAGATCGGTGTAGCGCAGATGGATGTCAGATCCTGCGGCCAAGACTTTGAGCCGGTCATCGATCTGCCAGTCGACCAACCAGCCCGCGTCAGGGGCGCCACCGCGAAAATTGCGCATCTGCACCTCGGGACCGAAGTCCGTCGGCCATGGTTCAGCTCCGAGCCCGGTGGCGGTCGCCGTGCCAAAGTAGCCATGCATGAACTTGGCATGATCGCATCCGCCTGCGACCCGGAAGATATCGAGCACGTAGCTGTCTTCCGCGGAAATATCCACCAGCAGGAGCGCCCGTTCGTAGCGTTGCAGCGGTGTGGTTTGCACGAGATGCGGTCCGGTGGCTTGAATGAGCTTCACCTGCGTGCCGTCCGCCCAAGCGGTCGTGGTGCCGCGCACGAGTCCCTTGCACGGGTTGAGTTGGATCTTGAGCGGCTCGGTCTCGGGCGTGTTGCGCAACAAAGTCTGATCCTTGCCGTCGACCACCACCGTGTTGTGGGCCGCGGTCCGTTTATACCAAAGCGCGCGAGGGGAATACCACCCGCCGAAGTGCACTGCCGGATAGGCGAAACCGGGCAGCAATTCCACGCCCTTGGCGTAAAGCCCGATGCCCATGGCGTCGGGCCGCCCGTGGTTGCCGCCGACATCGTAGTCGAGCCAGACCGCGCGCTCCGTTGTGCCCGCGCCGGTGCGCAGGAGAGCGACCGCCCATTGCTCCTTGTTCACCGAACGGACAGGCAGCGCAGCGCCATGCTCGCGGATCACCGCGGCGACCTTCGTCTGGAATCCGGCTGCATCCGTGGCCAACAGATCGTGGGGCAGGCCCTCCAACTGTCGCTCGTTGCCGCGGTAGAGCAACTGCACGAATATCGGATCGCCCGTGAGATGGTAAAGCTCCTGGAAAAGAGTGAAGTCCGAACAGAAGGGCAGGTTGGTCCACTCGGGATCGAAGGGGTTGCGCGAAAACGTGGCGCCGAGGTAGTGCGGGTCGGCCCGGCCGAAGGCGCCGGTGTCGCCGATGCGCGGGTAGTGGGTTTCAGCGACCCACGTGTCGGCATGGAAGCGGAACATCGCCACCAGCCCCGGCACGCGCCGGACCATTTCCGCCAACAGATCGGGCGCAAGGCGGCTGAACAGCGCCAGCACCCCCGCCACCAACCGCGGCGCGATCGCGGCGTAACCGCCGAGCCCTTTTTCGCCGGACAGGCCGTCGACTGCGGTGACCTTCTCCAACATGGTCTGCAGGTCGGCCAACAATTGCGGCCGGTTGTCCCGCCAGCCCAGAATCGCATGAGCGACAATGAGCGTGACCTCGGTGTTGGGGAAATTGCTGAGAATTTTTTCCTGATGCTCGATGACGTGCCGCAGAATGCCGGCCTCGATGTTCTCGCGGATTTTCTCCGGCGTATCCTTCGGGTTGGCCAACTGGTGCCGGGTGGCCTTTTGCGCCAGGAATTCCACCAGTTCCCCGTCTGCGGCGATAGCGGGTGCGATCATGTCAAACGCCAGTGCCATGTCGCGGGTTTCGCGGCAGGCGTCGTGCCATACGGACACCAGACCCGCCCCCGTCGTCGGGCTGGCGATCTCATAGCTCAGACCCTGGGTGAGATAGTTGAACGTCGGGTAAAGGTCGGCCACGCGATCGAGCAGGATGACCGCCTTGTGCGCGTAAACCTGTTCGCCGCTCAGGATATAAGCCAGCGCGAGGGTGCGGATGCCCGCCTGAATGTAGTGCTTCCACTGCGCCTTGACGATGAAGGACCCGATGAAACGCCAGCGGTTGGTGCCGTCGAAGTAACCTTCGCCGTCGTCGACGCCAAACATGTGCAGCGGATCGTCCGGCGAGGGATGCTCCGTATTGAAAAGCAGCGTGCGGTCGGCGAGAGCGGGATCAAAGACGCCATGGACATCGAGCCCGGAGTGATGGAACGCGCCAAAATCATTCTTGGGAAACTGCTCCGCGCAGTGGGGACAGGTAACCTTCCACGGGACGTGGAGAGGGTCCGCCTTCCAATCATACATCGGCACATCGCCCTTGCAGGCAGGGCAGTGGCCGTTGGACCAGACCATCCACGAGCGCGTGATGGTGGCGCCGAACATGGCGGACCAGAGTTCCTCGTCGGAACGGTCGGTCCACTCGCGGGCGGCGGCAAGACAGGCCTGCGCCTGGGCTAGGGCGTGCGAATCTTTCTGCAGATTCGCGCGCAGGGCAGTCAGGGCCGGTTCCGGAAAAAAGACGGAATGCATTTCCCGGTCATAGGCTGGGTGCGTCCTCGCGGCGACGGAAATAGTCACCGATGACGCAGCACGTCGCCCCCAACGGCCACCATGGTTGGGACGAAACTCCGCCTTCCAATCCGTTTCTGCGCTCCCCTCGGGGCAAACTTAGCGGGACTCGCGCTCCAGCCTGACGGGTGGGCCGTGCGCTCCGCGCGCGGCTTCTGCACCCCGATGGTCAACCTTGGCCCAGGGCCCAGTTTTGCAGCGGTCGATTCGTGGTGCCGGAAAACCGCCACTGTTTCTTTTCGACCAGGCGGCGCACATCATCGGCCAGCGCCCGACCGTCAAACCAACGCAGGGCACCAGCCTCAAGAACCGGCAGTATAATGAGGGTGCATTGCGCACAACAGAACGTGCCCTTTGGTTCACCCTGGTGAAAATTCGCCCGCATGATCCCCAGGGCCAGGTCGGCGGCAATCCGGTGATAAAACCCGGATTCTGCATCATATTTTGGCCCGAGGGCCCGAAAGGCGCACAAGACGAGCGTGGATCGGGTCAGGGTCCGGACCGGTGCACCGGAGAGCGAAAAACCCGCGGGATGTCGCACCTTGGCGGGATAGGGCAGGCTGGGGAGCGGCGACAGTTCAGCCGGCACAATTTCGCCGACAAATTTCCTTTCCTCCGGGGTCAATCGAATGCGCTTCCGTGCCCTTTCGCCGATTAGCCAAAGCCTCGCGAAGTCCATGACTTTTCCTTGGTCAAAGCAGGCCGACAGTCAAGCGAACCCACCGGCGTCCCGCATTGCCCGGGTTCACCGGCAGCATGGTGCCGGAACTCGCTGCCCTTGGATCCCCAGTCCACAAAAAACTTAAACACTTAAAACCTGACCCCTTTTTTTTCCCGGTCATAGGCTGCGTGCATCCCCGAGGCGAAGAATATAATTAGAGTTCCATGACCCTCGAGCCTCTGGTCTGTGGCATCAACGCTGCAACCCGTATGACGGCGGCTACAAACCCATCAAATATGACCTTCAACCCATTGTTCTCTTTCCTTCAGCCCTTCCAACTTCCGATGGCCAAATCTAGCGGTAACTCTTTCCAACCGCCCGCAGGACATCCGCAGGTGTAATATGGGATAGATGTTGATCAGCGAATGAACGGCAACGCTCGCGGCCACCGAGAGCCACATCTCCTGCCAAAACCAAAACATCACCCATGGCGCGCAGAATAGCACCGACCAGACATGGATCGCTTCCGCTTCTTGGATGCCTCGCAGAACGCGGTCCGAGGCATGGTCACAAGTGGCAAGAAACACAGGTCCACCCAAGTGCCGCAGAGGAGTTTTACGTAAGAGCACACCAAACCCCGCTACCCCAGACCACCGCCAGCGAAGAAACCTCAATTCACTTCGCCCCACTTCCCGGATCGCCGCGGGAAGATACAGTGGAAATACCGTGTGTAACATCCCGGTCCAGGCGGCAACCAACACGGTCGTGGTCGCTGCGAATACCGCAGAGCTGGCCCCGAACACCCTTGCAAAAAGCAGCATGGAAACACCTAACGCCATACTCCCGGTGAGCAGGACCGCAATATGCAGCAGGCGGTTATTTTTCTGCTGGCGCGGCCGGCGATTCCAAAAACCGATCAAGCCGAGGACTCCGCCGACTATGCTCGCCGCAACCAAGAGGACTGATGAATCGGTAATCACGCTCGCCAACTTAAATGGATCAACTTTTAACTATGTAAATTCCCCTCAACTTTGCTTTGGCAAAGGGGACCCCAATAGGGGTCAAGGCATGGTGTTTGATGTTTTTCCCAGGAGCACCGCGGCGTGCTTACGGCAAACTTAGCTCAGGGCACATAGGTCGTGACCACGGGGGCATTGATCTCCGCTAGCGAACTGCCGATGGCATCCATCACTGCGGACGGAGCCACCCCCAGCGCGATGATCACCACGATCAGGGTGACGCAGAGAATGCGGGTCGAGGTCGTGAGGATGATCGGCGCGGCATTTACCCCCGGGTCGCCGAAGATGGCCTCGCGGATCACGCGGAGGTAATAGTAAACCGCGATGGCGGCGTTGATCATCGTCACGATGACCAGGCCGAGGTAGCCCTTCGCCAGTGCAGCGGTGAGCAGGGAAAGTTTACCCATGAAGCCCACGAAGGGTGGGATGCCGGCAAGGCCGAAGACCCCGATGATCAGGGTGGCGGCGAGCAGGGGCGAGCGGCGGTGGAGACCAGCCAGCTCCGAGATGGCGACGTTGGTGCCGTCACGGGAGACGCGGCTGATCACCGTGAAGCAGGCCAGGACCATCACCATGTAGCCGGTGATGTAATAGAGCGCCGCGGCCGAGCCCGCCTCGCTCAGGGCGACAAAACCGACGACGGCATAACCGGCGTGGGCGATGCTCGAAAAGCCGAGCAGGCGCTTGAAATCCTTTTGGCCGAGCGCGATCAAATTGCCGTAGAACATCGAGATGACCGCCAGGCCGGTGAGCAGCAGCGCGAGCGTATGGTTCTCGGTGGAGGCGAGCGAAGTGAAGCGCACCAGCACGGCGATGGCCCCGACCTTGGGCAGCGAGGCGATCAGGCTGGCAGTCTCGTTGGCGGCACCCTGATAAACGTCGGGCGTCCAGAAATGGAAGGGGAAGACGGCCAGCTTGTAGAAGAGACCGCAGAAGGTGAGGGCGAGACCGACGATGGCGAGCGGCGAATGGACGACCGGAGCCAGTCTTTCCAGCATGAGCGGCAATGAGGTGGTGCCGGTCAGGCCAAAGAGGTAGCTCACGCCGAAGAGCATCAGCCCGTTGGCCGCGACGCCGAACATGATGTATTTGACCGCGGCCTCCATCTGCGCGCGCTGGCCCTCGCGTTCCCGGCGCATCGGCACAAGCATGTAGAGCGGAAAGGACGACAGCTCGAGCGCGATGATCAACGCGATCACGTCGACACAGCTCACCAGCATGATCAACCCGGTGACACTGAGCGTGAGGAAGAGGTAGTATTCCGGCCGGATGCGTTCCCGGATGTCGGGCAGCGGACCACTGAGCAGCAACACGGCGGCAAAGCCACCGCTGAGCACCAGCTTGAGGAGCTGGGAAAAGGCATCGATGCGATAGGCCCCGGTGAAGAGCACGGCAGTCTGGTGAAAGCTCAGGATGGACGCGGCAATGACCGCAACGGCCGTGATGAGCGCGACCAGCCGGGCGCGGGCGACGAGCTTTTCACCCAGGGTGACAAAGAACAGCACCAAGGCGCCGGTCAGCAGCACCAACTCGGGCAAAAACGCGATGAAGGAGGACGAGTTCATGCCGGGATGTAGGATTGAGGGTGGGCGCACCGAATCGTAGGGCTGCACCTTGGTGCACGCCTGGAATCCAACAAACCGGACGGCATGGACCAAGATCCAGCCCTATAAACAAACGGGATGCCTAAGTGCGAACCGGCTGAAAAACTTTTCAAAATCGTCGGTATCATGGGTGGATTAGCCGTTGGCGAATTGAAGGATTTGCACCACCGAGGCGTGCATGACGTGGACGAAAGGTTGCGGGTGCAGCCCGATCCAGAAAACGAAAACGAGCAATGGGGTGAGGGTGACGATTTCGCGGAAGTCGAGATCGTGCAGATCGTGATGCTTCGGGTTGTTGGTGCCACCCCAGGCGACTCGTTGCAGGGTGCGGAACATGTAGGCGGCGGCGAGCACGACTCCCGGCACGGCAAAGGCGGTGACAATTTTCGAATGGGCAAAGCTGCCCGCGAGCACGAGGAATTCGCCGATGAAGCTGTTGGTGCCGGGGAACGCGAGGGACGAGAGACAGAAAACGCCGAAGAAACCGGCGAAGACCGGCATGAACTTGCCGATGCCGGCGACCTCGCCGAGGTCACGTGTGTGAAGCCGCTCGTAGATGATGCCGACACAGATGAAGAGCGCTCCCGTGGTGATGCCGTGGTTGATCATCACCAAGGTGGCACCCTCGAGTCCGTTCACGTTGAGGGAGAAAATACCGAGCGTGGCGAAGCCCATGTGCCCCACGCTGGAGTAGGCGACCATTTTCTTGAGGTCGCTCTGCGCAAGGGCGGTCATGCCACCATAAAGGATGGCAATGACCGAGAGGCCGAGCACCCACGGGGCAAAGACCTGGGTGGCATGCGGCGTGATCGGCAGGCAGAAGCGCAGGAAACCGTAGGTGCCCATCTTCAGGAGCACGCTGGCCAGAATCACACTGCCCGCGGTGGGCGCCTCGACGTGCGCCGCCGGCAACCAGGTGTGGAACGGGAACATCGGCACCTTGATCGCGAAGGAAAGAAAGAACGCGGCGAAGACCCAGAACTGGAATCCGTCCGAAAAACCCTGCCCCATCATGCCGGGGATGCTGAAGCTGCCGGTCTGCAGGCGCAGCGCGATGAGTGCGACCAGCAGGAAGATGGAGCCGGACATCGTGTAAATGAAGAACTTGAGCGAGGCATAGACCTTGCGCGGTCCGCCCCAGACCCCGATCAAAATGGCCATGGGGATCAGCATCGATTCCCAGAAGATGAAAAACAGAATCGCATCCAGCGCACTGAAGACACCGATCATCGCCGCCTCCATGACGAGCAGGCAGAGCATGAACTCCTTGATCCGGACCTTGATGTAGTTCCACGAGGCGAGCACGCAGAGCGGCATGATCAGCGTCGTGAGCAACACGAGTAGCAGGCTGATGCCGTCGATGCCGAGGGAGTAGTCGATCTTCAGCGAGGGGATCCACGCCGCTTGCTCGCGGAACTGGAATACGGCCGTGTCGGCATCGAAGCGGCCCCAGAGCGGGAGCGAGACGAGGGCGATGACCGTGGTGCTGGCAAAGGTCCACCAGCGCAACAGGCGCTCGTTGCCGATGAAAGCCGTGACCACGGCGGCCACCAGCGGACTGAAAATCAGCACGCTGAGCAGGGGCCAGTTGGCGGTGAGTTGGGTCAGGGTCGTCATCGGGCGACGGTGTTGAAGATGAGGAGAAACAGGATCACGAGCACCGCGGCGACGCCGAAGGCGATGGTGAGATTTTCCTGCAGGGCGCCACGTTGGGCCGAACGGAGGCGTCCGCCAAGGTTGCGCACGGTGTTGGCCAGACCATCGACCGCGCCATCAATGATGGAGTTGTCAAAAACGGCGGAGAGCCGGGCGGTGAACATCAGCGGGACGAGGCCGCCCACGCGGTAGATCTCGCCGATCGCGGTGTCGATGAATTGCACGGGTTTCCGGGCGATCCAGAGGAAGGCGCGGCCGCCGATGCGGTAGGGCCAGTCGAGGTCGAGGCTGATCTTGGCCTCGGGCTCGAGCTTCTTGATCAGCAGGAAGAAACCGGCGGCGGTGAAGAGCAGGATCTGCAGGGTCTCCGACACGTGGTAGGACGTGTAGGGCACGAAGTCCACCGGGTAGGGCAACATCCGGTAGAGATACGGCGTGTAGCAGCCGATGAAGATGCAGAGGAAGGCGGTGAGCGCCATGGCGGCCAGCATGTTCCATGGTGGCTCGGCGGCGCGTTCCCAGGTTTCCTGCTCGCAGTGGTTTTTGCCGAACCAGATGAAGTAAGGCACCTTCAGACCGGTGTGCAGGAACGTTCCGGCGGAGGCGAGGAGGAGCAGGAAGCCGACCCAGAGTTTGTGATCCTCGAAGCCGGCCTGGACGATCATCGACTTGCTGACAAACCCACTGAAGAGCGGGAAGGCCGAGATCGACAGTCCGCCGATCAGGGTGAAGGCGAAGGTCCAGGGCATCTTTTTATAGAGCCCGCCGAGGTCGGTGAACTTGCTCTTGCCCGTCATGTAAAGCACGGAGCCGCAACCCATGAAGAGCAGGCCCTTGTAAAGAATGTGGGCGAAGGCGTGGGCCACCGCGCCGTTGATGGCGAGTTGGGTGCCGAGACCGACCGCGGCCACCATGTAGCCGACCTGGCTGACGATGTGGTAGGCGAGCAGGCGGCGGCTGTCGTTTTCCAACACCGCGTATACCACCCCGTAGAGCGCCATGATGACACCGAGCACGACGAGTATTTCCAACCCGGCAAAGCCGCGGATCAGTGCATAGACGGCGGTCTTGGTGGTGAAAGCGCAGAGGAAAACCGAACCGTTGAAGGTGGCCTCGCCGTAGGCGTCGGGCAGCCAGGCGTGCAGCGGGGGCACGGCGGCATTGAGGATGAAGCCCGTCATGATCAGCCAACCCGCGAGGCTCATGTGATGGACGTCGAAGAGACCGAAGGAAAGGTCGCCGCCGGAGGCGTGATATTGCAGGATGATGCCGGCGAGGAAGACCACGCCGCCGACCATGTGGACCAGCAGGTAGCGGAAGCCGGCCCCGAGGGATTGCTCGCGACCGCGGAACCAGATCAGGAAGACCGACGAGATCGCCATCAATTCCCAGAAGAGAAAGAGGGTGAGCAGATCGCCCGCGAGGATCGCGCCGAGCGACCCGGCCACGTAGGTCCACGCCGCGCTGTGCTCGACCGAGCGTTTCACGTGCAGGCCGTAAAGGGAACCCAGGATGCACATCAGACCCATGATGTAGGCGAAGACGGAACTGAGGGCATCGACGCGACCAAAGGTCAGGGTGAACTGGAGAAAATGCACCACGCCAAAGGTGCCCTTGGCCAGCATCACGATGCGGGCAAAGGTCAGCACGGGGATGAAGACCAGCCAGGCCGGGCGCAACTTGGCCGGCAGGAGCGGCAGCAGCAGGCCGCCGACCAGCAGGATCAACGAGGGATGCAGCCAGAGGTCACTCATCGTAGTAATCCTCCCGGGTCATGATGCCGCTGTGGCCGAAGGCCTTGGAGACGTAGACGATCAGGGCACAGGCAATGAAACCAAACACCGACCAGAATCCCGGGACATGCTCGGCCGCAGTGTGGGCGTGGTGCTTGTCGACAAACAGCGGAATCGCGTCGACGACGATGAGCACGACCAGCAACGCCAGGCAGACGCGAATGACGACCTTCAGGTGACGGCGAAGAAATTCAATAAAGCGAAGCATGGCTGGGCAGTAGCGAGTGGTGAGTAGCGACTGGCGAGAACGCCGATTCCGGGGTAGGGCTGCACCTTGGTGCACGCCGGTTCTTTCCAAACGAAAGGCATGGACCAAGGTCCAGCCCTACAAAATCGGAAAGAAATGGAGTGTGCGTTTTCATGATACGACGGCCTGGGCCAGGCGCATGAAAAAGTCGGGGTAGATGCCGATAAGCACCGAGATTGCGGCGGTGATGCACAGCGGCACCACCATCGCAAGCGGAGCCTCGCCGTGATGATGCCCGGCATCGGTCGAGGGGGTCTGCCCGAAAAAGCCCTGGTAAATTACCGGGACAAAGTAGGCCGCGTTGAGCACGGAGCTGGCGATCAGCACAATCAGGATGCCGATCGAGTTGGCGTCCAGTGCGCCGACGAGGAGGTATAGCTTGGAAATGAACCCGCCCACCGGCGGCACGCCGATCATGCTGAGGGAGGCCAAGGCAAAGGCGCCGAAGGTCCACGGCATGGCGCGACCGAGTCCGTTCATTTCCGAAATGTTCTTCTTGTGCGTGGCGACATAGATCGCGCCGGCGCAGAAGAACAAGGTGATCTTGGCGAAAGCGTGGGCCGCGATGTGAAAGAGGCCGCCGGCAATGCCCGTGGGGGTGAGCAGCGCCACGCCGAGGATGATGTAGGACAGCTGGCTGACGGTGGAGTAGGCGAGCCGCGCCTTCAGGTTGTCCTTGCTCAGAGCGACGACCGAGCCAACCAGAATGGTGATGGCGACAAACCAGGCCGTGGGCAGGCCGAGGTTGAGCCGGTCCATCGTGTCGACGCCGAAGACGTAGAGCATCACCCGGACGGTCGAGAACACACCGACCTTCACAACCGCCACGGCATGGAGCAGGGCGCTGACCGGAGTCGGCGCGACCATGGCGCTCGGCAACCAGTTGTGCAGCGGCATGACGCCGTTCTTGGCGAAGCCGAGGATGCAGCAGATGTAGAGGATGGTGACCAAACCGTTGTGCACTCCCAGGGGAATGATGCCGGTCGAGATGTTGGTCGCAAAATCGAGCGTGCCCGAAAGCACGTAGATGAGGACCATCGCCGGCAGAATGAGCCCCTTGGCCGTGGTGGTCAGGTAAGAGATATACTTTTTGGCGCCCTCGTAGCTTTCCGCATCCTGGTGGTGGGCGACCAGCGGGTAGGTGCAGACGCTGACGATCTCGTAAAAGAGATAGAGGGTGAGCAGGTTGTCGGCGAAGGCGACGCCGATGGCGCCGAAGATCGCGAGCGCGAAGCAGGTGTTGAACCGCGTCTGCGCGTGCTCACCCAGGCTGCGCATGTAGCCCGCCGAATAGAAGATCGTCAGCAGCCACAAGAAAGAGGCGGCCACGGCAAAGATCATCGAGAGGGCGTCGGCGCGGAGGGTGAAGCTCAGGCCCGGGAGCAGCTCGAAAAGCGTGTAACGCAGCTTTTCACCGGCCAGCACGGCGGGCACGAGCGAGACCACGACGCCGAACAGGACCACCGCGGCGAGCAGGGAGCAGGCTTCGCGCAGGTTGGGGCGCTTGCCCGTCGCCATGACCAGACCCGCCCCGAGGAGTGGGGCGAGAATCGCGATCAGCAGGCGGATGTCTTGGGGCGCGTCCATGGGTCAGCGGTTGAGTTCCGAGATGTCGGAGGGATGGATCGAGCGGTAGTTGCGATAAACCGCGATGATGATGCTGAGGGCGATGGCGACCTCGGCCGCCGCAAGACCCATGATGAAGAGCACGAAGATCTGGCCAACCGTGGGATCGGGCGCAAAAAAGCGATTCACGGTCATGAGGTTCAGCGAGGCCGCGGCAAAGATGAGTTCGCCGGCGATGAGCATGCCGATGAGGGTGCGGCGGCGGATCAAGCCGTAGATGCCGGTGGCGAGCAGGAACGCCGCGAGCACAAAGTAGATGGCCGGCTGTTGGTGGATCTGGAGCAGGTTCATTCCTTGGTCCTCCCGGCTCGGGCGATCACCAGCGCGCCCAGAATGGCCACGAGGAGCACCAGCGAAATGAGTTCAAACGGCAGGCTGTAGGTCGTCAGCAGGGCCAGCCCGATCGCGCGGATCGAGCCGTCGCTGACCAGCGTGGCGGGCACCGGCCAGGGTCCGGCGAGACTGAGCCGGGACAACGTCACCCACACCACGGCCGCAACCAACATGGCCGAACCACCCCAGAGGATGCCGGACCGGCGTGACGCGTTCGAGGCGGGCTCGTCGGTCTCGGAAAGCATTACGCCAAAAACGATGGTGATGCAGACCGCACCCACATAGATGAGAATCTCCATCAGGGCGAGAAAAGGGCTGTTGAGAAAAAAGTAGAGCCCGGCAATGCCCACGCAGCAGACCATCAAACCGGCGACACCCCGGATGATGCGCGTGCTGAGCGCCGCAATCAGCGCACCCGCGACCGTGACGCCCACAATGAGCGCGAAGATCGCGAGCACGATCACTGGGGCGAAGGGTATTTCACTCATGATGACGTCGGCGCCTCCGCGGAAGGTTTGGGCTCCGAACCGGTGGCGGGTTCAGGAATGGAAATTTTGGGCGGGGTTGGGGGAATCGTCTGCGGGTTGATATCGGCCCAGACCTTCGCCTCGGCCTCCAGCTTCTTCATCAAGTCCATGCTATCGAAATCCGCCCGGTTCAGGGAGACCTTGTTGTAGTCCTTGGAAAATTCGATCGCGTCGCTCGGGCAGGCCTCGATGCAGGAACCGCAGAGACTGCAGGTGGTGAAATCGAGCCTATACTCGGTGACGGATTTCTTCTTCTCGCCCTCGCGCTTCATGCCCTCGACCTCGATGCAGCCACTGGGGCAGGCCCGGACACAGAGATTGCAGGACGTGCAGCGGGATTTGCCGGTCTCGGGGTCGAGCACGAGTTTGATGTGCCCGCGGAAACGATCGGCCATCTTCAGGGTCTCGTGGGGATACTGGACCGTGATGTTGGGTTTGACCGCTTCACCCAAGGTGATGCGCATGCCGGTGAAAAGGCTCTTGATGCCAACAAAGGTCTCTCGAACTGCGGTGAAAAGGCTCATGGGTCAAAAAAGTTTAAACAACAGCGGCAGTTTGATCATCGCGCCGGTCAGCAGCAGGGTAACCAGCGAGAGGGGAATGAGGATTTTCCAGGACAGGTTGAGCAGGCTGTAGAACTGGGTGCGGGGAAAGGTCCACCGGATCCAGATAACCGCAAAGATGAGCGTATACATTTTCGCGAGGAACCAAACCGGACCCCAGAGTCCGCCGGAAAGCACCCCGAAGGGGCTTTGCCAGCCACCCAGGAACATCACGGTGGCGAGACTGCAGCCGACGACTATGTTGGCGTATTCCGCCATGAAGAAGACGCCGAAACCCATCCCACCATATTCGGTGAAGGCCCCGGCCACGAGTTCACTCTCGGCCTCCGCCATGTCGAACGGCGCGCGATTGGTCTCGGCCAGCATGCAGGTGAAAAAGATCAGGAAGGTCACCGGCATGAGCGGGTTGACCCAGACCTTGAAGAGGTTCCAGTGCCAGAACCCGCCCGCCTGCTGGACGATGATTTCCTGCAGGTTCAGCGTGCCGGCGACCATCAGCACCGTGATGACCACGAGCAGCATCGGAATCTCGTAGGCGACACTCTGGGAGACGACGCGCGCGGAGGAGATGATCGCGAACTTGTTGCGCGAGGCCCAGCCGCCCAGCATCAGCGCCATGACGTTGATCGAGCCGAAGGCAAAGACGAAGAGCAGGCCGATGTTGAGGTTGCGCGCCACGATGCTTTCGCCGAACGGAATCGTCGCGAGGCAGAGCAGCGGCGGGGCCATCACCATGAGGGGCGCGGCCCGGAAGAGCAGCCGGTCGGTGCCGGGCGGCACGATCATTTGTTTGGCCATCAGCTTGAGGCCATCGGCGACCGGTTGCAGCACACCACCCCAGCCCGCCTCGTTGGGTCCGGGCCGGCGCTGGAAGCGACCGGCGCCCTTGCGCTCGGCCAGCACCAGGTAGGCGGCGTTGGCCCCCACGAACGCGCAAATGCCGACCAGATAGAGCAGCAGGCGGACGGGCTCGATCGCGAGAAAGTTCATGGCGGCGGTCCAGTTCATCGATCGACGTCGGGGATGCACATATCGAGGCTCCCCAGCATGGCGAGGGCATCGGGCAGAATCATGCCCTTGCTTGCCTCCTCATAGATGCTGAGATTGGAAAAACACGGGGCACGGAGCTTGAGCCGGTAGGCGGTGTCCTTGCCGTCGGTCACGAGGCGCACCATGAACCGGCCGCGCGAACCCTCGACCGCGTAACAGGTGTCACCGGGCGGAATCTTGAGCACCCGCGGCACCTTGCCGAGGACCGGACCCTCGGGCAGGAGGTCAAGCGCTTGCTCGATGATGCGCAAACTCTGTTCCATCTCGTCCATGCGCACGAGGTAGCGGGCCATCGAGTCGCCCTCGGGGTAGGTCGGAATCTCGAATTCGAGTTGCGGGTAAACGGAATAAGGCTCGGCCCGGCGGACGTCGTAGGCCACCCCGGAGCCGCGGATGACCGGACCGGTCGCACCGTATTTCCGGCAAAGGTCGGCACTGATCGGGCCGATGTCCGTGAGCCGGCCGCGAAGGATGACGTTGTCGGTGACCAGCTCGCGATACATCTTCAAGCGCGGACGCAGGTGCTTCACGAAAGCGCGCGTGCCCTTGAGAAAGGTGTCGTCGACATCGTTGCAGAGGCCGCCGAAGCGATAGTAGCAGTAGGTCAGGCGCGCCCCGCAAATGCCCTCGAGCAGATCGAGGATCTTTTCGCGATCATCGAAGGCGTAAAGGATGGGGGTGAAGCCGCCGAGATCGAGGAGCAGGGCGCCCCACCAGACCATGTGGCTCGAGATGCGGTTCAGTTCCGAGGTGATGACGCGGATGAATTCCGCCCGGGGCGGCACCTCGATCTTCGCCGCGCGCTCAATCACGCCCACGTAGCCGTGGGTGTATTGCATGGCCGAGAGATAATCGATCCGGCTGGGGTTGGGCAGAAATTTGGCGTAGGTGCGGTTCTCGCCCATCTTCTCGTGCATCCGGTGGATGTAACCGATGACGGGCTCGGCTCGCTTGATCCATTCGCCGTCCATCGTCAGGAGCACGCGCAGCACCCCGTGGGCCGCCGGGTGTTGCGGGCCGAGGTTGAGCACAAAGGTCTCGTCCGGCGACTGGTCACCGGCCGGCTTGGCGACGGGTTCCTTGGTCACGTTCATGGCTGGTAGTCCTTGCGGAGCGGGTGAAAAGTGGCGTCCTCCGGCAGGAGGAGCGGCTTGAGATTGGGATGACCGAGGAACTTGATGGCGAAAAAGTCGTGGGTTTCGCGTTCGTGCCAGTTCGCGCCCTGAAAGACGGTGGAGATCGTCGGCAATTCGGGCGTGGCGCGCGGCACGCGGGTGCGCACCACCACGCGCAAGGGTTCAACCGGGTGGAAATAGTCGTAGACAATTTCCATCTCCTCCTGCGCGATCCAGTCGACCCCGGTGATGGCATCGAGGGCAAAGCCGGACCGGTCGAGAATCTTCGCCGCCTCGACGACCTGGGTGGACGCCACGGTTGCATCGAAATTGTAACCCCTCAGCGCAAAATCCACCGTTTGCACGGGACTGACCGGCGCGGGGGCCGCGGCAGGAGCTGTAGCCGGGGTCGGTGACCCCGGTGCCGGTGCTGGCGCCACTTCAGGCGCGGGGGGCCGCACCTTCGGCACAAAGGCCTCCGGCCCGATCAACCGGATAAAATCCGCGGTAAGTTGCTCGAGTGAAGCGCTCATTCCTTGAGTTTGGCCTCCGGGAACCGGCGGGTGCCGGTGATTTTCTCTTCCAGTTTAAGCAAACCCTCGATGAGGGCCTCGGGCCGCGGCGGACAGCCCGGCACATAGACATCCACCGGGAACAACTGGTCGACCCCCTCGACCACGGCGTATTGACCCTCGAATTTGAACGGACCGCCGGACAGGGCGCAGTTGCCCATGGCAATGACCCATTTTGGCTCCAGCATCTGGTCGTAGAGCAGCTTGACGGCCGGGGCCATTTTCTTGTTCACCGTGCCGGCCACGATCATGACATCGGCCTGGCGGGGGGAGGGACGAAACACCTCGGCGCCGAAGCGGGAGAGATCGAAGCGGGCCATGCCGGCGGCCATCATCTCGATGGCACAGCAGGCGAGTCCGAAGGTCAACGGCCAGAGGGAATTGGCCCGACCAAGCGCGAGCAGCTCGTCAAGCTTGGCGAATTTGACAATTTGCGAGCACTCAACGGGGATCTCGGGCGCGGCTGACGGGTTCAGTGGCGTTTCCATTCGAAGACTCCTTTCTTCCAAGCGTAGACGATGACAAGGGACAGCACGCCGACGAACATCGTCAGTTCGACGAAATCGCGGATTGCAAACGCCCGGCCGTAAACCAGCGCAACCGGGATCAAAAAAAGCACGTCGACGGCAAAGGCGACGAAGACGAGCGCGTAGAGATAGTAGACCACACTGTAGCGGATCCAGGCATCCCCGATGGGTTCCATGCCGCACTCAATCGCCTGTCCCGTCTTGTTGAGTGTATTGCGGGTCCAGTTGGGGGCCAGGAAGTAGACGATCACGAAAGGGCCAAGGGCGAAGGCCAACCCGCCCAAACAAAAGGCAAAGAGGTAAATCAAGTCGCCGGTTTGGACTGCGTTCATGGGTTGGTGGAAGAATGGAAAGGGCCGTTTAACGTTGGGTGGAGAACGTTAACAAGAAACCCCCCGATCTGCCACGCGCCCCTTGACCTTACATCCGCATATCTTGTCCTGCCCCGCCGGGCGAACCGCGCCAAACCCGTGCCAACTTATAGGGTTATGGGGTTAAATGGCCTTAACTCACCGGACCGGGCGCACGGGCCTCCGGCGCGTGAACAAGCGAGCGGCTGCCGGGAGCGCTTGGGGGCGGATTGAAGCTCGTCTCCGGCAAGAAAATCACTTGCATGGCTGCGATCACCATTGCTTCGACCGCCATCGCAGCGTCGAACGAGGTTTTAGTCCGTCCGATGAGTTCATCACCCCCGCCCTCACCCTCATGATGCGTCACCCACAAGGAGTTTACTATCAGTAATGGCCGTTCTTATAGCCAGGAACAGAGCCGGAACGGGTTTGCGGGCAGGGAATTACAGGAAGGAGGTTGGACGGAGAATTCTGGCTCTTCTGGCCTTTGGGTTCACCGCGGCGTTGCAAGCCGGCATACCGGCAGGGTCCATCGACGACTTCATCGCCAGCGAGAGCCCGGTCTCCGGCGTGCCCGGTCTGGCCTACGCCGTCGTGGCTGACGGCGAAATCCGAATGGTTGGCGCGCGCGGTGTCGTCAGGATGGGCGGAGACAAGGCCGTCACGCCCGACACCCCGTTTATTACCGGCTCGATCTCCAAGAGCTTTACAGCGCTGGCCGTGATGCAATTGGTTGAGGCGGGCAAGGTCGGTCTGGATATCGAAGTGTCGAACTACCTTGCCGTATTCTCCGGAAAACCCGCCGGGGCAATCACGATCCGCCAGTTGCTCAGTCACACGAGCGGGTTTTCCACCTTTAAGGGGAACAGCTCACCCAAGGACAACCCCACGCACAAGGACGCCTTGGCGCGCGCGGTTGATCGGCTGGCCGGGGTTATTCCCGCCTATCCACCGGGCGCAAAGTGGGAGTATTCGAACCTAAATTATCAGATTCTTGGCCGCCTGATCGAAGTCGTCAGCGGGCAGACCTACCAGAGTTACATTGCCACCCACATCCTGGAGCCGGTGGGCATGGCGCACAGCTTTGTCGCGGATGGAGAAATCCACAATGCCATGGCGACCGGGCACCGACCCTGGTTTGCCACCAAGCAACCTTTGGCCGAAAACAAGACCGATCTGGGCACGGCTCCCCAAGGTGGGATCGTCGCCAGCGCCAGCGATCTGGCGCGCTACCTGCAAATGATGATGAATGGCAGGGATGATGTCCTCAGCGCCATGGGCAAAGCCGCCATGATGCGCCCGGCCGGCGCAGCCTCACCCTTCTACGGCTTCGGGTGGTTTGTGGATACCGGAAATGGAACCGTTTACCACACCGGGAACAGCCCCGGATACGAATCGCTCGCGACGATGGTCCCGGCAGAGAACAAGGGGGTGGTCGTGCTGGTCAACGCCGGGAGCGGCATCGGCTTTGGGGAAACGCTCCAACTCCGCAACGGCATCGCGGCCAGGGCGCTCGGGCTCGATTACCAGGGCGAGGGGTCGCGATGGTCCCGGCAAACCTTGTTCATCTCCTTGGTGCTCATGCCGGTCATGTTCCTGCTCAGCATGGTCTGGGCCTGGTTTCACCGCCGCGAGCTGCGCGCCAAGTCGGGCCCTTTCGGCCGTTTCAGTTTGTGGTTCCCGTTGTTCACCACCCTGGGCTCGGCCTGGGTTATTTTCAGCCTCATGCCGGGCCTGCTCGGCGCCTCCTTCGGCACCCTCAACCTGTTCCAGCCCGATATGGGTTTGGTGTTGATCGCCATTCCGGTGACCGGAGTGCTTTGGGCCGTGTTCCGGCTGGCCATGGCCTACAGCGGCAAATCCGGCCCGGCGTGATCGCGGGAATTTTCCGGCCCGTTCGCTCCCACCGGCATCAGCGCGAGCAGCGATCCAACCCACCGCGGGCGCTCAGCCAAACTTGAGAGCGGTAATCCCATTGACGCGAATTGCCCGCCCATCCCAATCACTCGGTGGCGGGAAGATTCAGCCTGCATGTGACGCTATGAGTAGGATACCGAACAGCACCACGCCGCAATGACCCCTGGCGTCAACCGGCGAGCCAACGCCAGGGAAGAGCACCGACGCAATTTTAGGCCCAACCAACCCGGCACCCCGTCCAAAACCTACCAGCGGTTCGTTTTCTTGCTCGGGAAAAACGGGGCAATGGTATCGACAAAGGGTGTGAGTATCTTGGGCTCGTTGCGCTCATAGACCCAGGTAAAGCCAAGGATCGTGATCGTGACAAAAATCGTGATGGTCAGCAAAACCTTGTTCATTTGTGAGATACTTCGGATCAGCACGATGGTGAGCACAAAAACCGCGATGATCATCACGATTCTCAGCCAGAATTCCACGGGAACCCGCTGCAACTTTTCGAGAGTGGTGAGGGCAAAAAGCAGCATGTCAGACAAACTAAGGTAAAAAATTTCCAACAACGAGCCGAATCCGGACACCCGGTTTTTTTCGTGTTTTTTTAATAGCTCAAATTATCGGAAGAATGGATCAGAACAGGTTCAGGATCACCGACGGCCACAAACCGAGCCCGAGCAACAAACCCGCGGCCATCACCAGGGGAACCGCCAGATCCAGGGAGACAGGAATGCGCGGAGCTGCAGGCGCGGGCGCCTTCACCAGGGCCTGTTTCAACACCTGCAGGTAGTAATAGAGTGCCACCGCACTCAGCGCGATGGCCAGCAACGCCAGGACGCCGACCGGGGTGGTGGCACCGCCGATTGCCAGCGCCTCGGCAAAGACCGCGAACTTACCGAAGAAGCCCGCCAACGGGGGCACGCCCGCCAGGGAGAGGAGATAGACCAGCAGCACCCCGGCGAGCAGAGGGGAACGCCGGTGCAGCCCGGCCAGATCGGTAATCTTTTGGCAGCCTCCACTCTGGTCGAGGATACCGATCACGCCAAAGGCCCCGATCGTCGCAAGCCCATAGGTCATAACATAATACATCAACGGACCAACGCCCGCAACGCCTGTGACCATGACGCCGATGAGCATGACCCCGGCATGGGCGATGGCCGAATAGGCGAGCAGCCGGCGCACATTCGATTGCGCGAGGGCAGCCAGATTTCCCACCAACAAGGAGGCGAGGGCAATCAGGGCAACCGCCGTGAGCCAACCCGCCCCTTGCAGCGAGGCATCGTAGTGTCCGGCCAGCGAACCCAACCCTGGCCAAAGCAGCCGCACAAAGATCGTGACGCCGGCAAATTTTGATGCCGAGGCAATCAGCGCCGTCGCCGCCGGAGGCGCGCCCTGATAAACATCCGGGGCCCAGAGATGAAACGGCGCCGCAGCCGCCTTGAAGCCGAAGGCCACCAAAACCATGACCAGCGCCACCTGCAACAGGGGCCCGCCGGAACCCGCGGCCAGGGCCGCCGCTATCTGCGGCAATTCAATCGAGCCGGACAGCCCATAAAGCAGGCTGAAACCGAAGAGCATGAAGGCCGCGGCCATGCCGCCGAACAGGAAATACTTGAGGGCGGCTTCCGCCGAATCGGGCTTTTGCTTGTCGAACCCGGCCAGGATGTAGAGCGAGAGACTCGCGAGTTCGACCGCGAGAAAGACGAGCAACAACTGTTGGGCCACGGCCATCAGGGTGAACCCCGCGGTTGCGAACAGGAGCACCGCCACAAACTCCGCCGGATGCCGGAATTTCACCGTGCCCGGCGCGAGGGATATCGCCAGCAAAGCCAGCAGGAGAACCCCCATGCGCGTGAACAGGCCGAGCGTGTCGAGCATGAGCACCCCGCCAAAGACCGGCCCCATCAAACCGGCGGCCACGGTTTCCGCCGCCGCCACCACCACGGCAAAACCTCCCAGCATGGCCGCCGCCCGCAACCGTTCTTCCCGGCTGCGTCGCCGACCCGTGATCAGGTCAAAACCCAGCACGATGAGCGCACCCAACACCAGCGCCGTCTCGGGCAGGAGCGCATGAAACAAGCCGTTGTAGTCGGGACTCATAACGTCGCTCCTTTCATCAACACCTGCATCACTGGTGACTGCAGGGCCGGTTCAATCCATGCGAGCAGGAGGTCCGGCCGCAAACCGATCAGAACGGTCGCACCCAGCAGCAGGATGGTGCCGGCTTTTTCAGGCAGCGTGATGGCGGCATACGGCGGCAGGGATGGGTTTGTCTCGGGCTCGATCCGGCCAAAGAAGGCGAGTTGCATCGCACGCAGGGTGAAGGCCGCGGCCACGAGCACCCCGAGGGCGGCCGCCAGCGCCCAGATCGGCGAGACCTGCCAGGCGCCAATCAAAATGGACAGTTCCGCCGGGAAGCCGCTGAACCCGGGCATGCCCATCGAGGCCAGGCCGGCGATCACAAAGGTGACGGCGGCGAATGGCATCAGGCGGAACAGGGGCCGTTGGGAAAGTTCCGCGAGTTGGCGGGTGTGGGTGCGTTCGTAGACCATGCGTCCGACCACCGCGAAGAGCAGGCCGGCCAGCACACCGTGGGAAAACATCTGCAGCACGGCTCCCCCCAGCCCCTGCAGATTGGCCGCGGCCAACCCGAGCAGGACAAAACCCATGTGGCTCACACTGGAGTAGGCGATGACGAACTTGAAATCCTTCTGCACCAGCGCGACCGAACCCGCGTAAAGGATGCCCACGAGGGCGAGTCCCGCGATGGCCGGTTGCCAGACCACGAAGGCGGTGGGAAACAGCGGCAGGGCCACCCGGAGACAACCGTAGGCCCCGAGTTTCATGACCACACCCGCGAGCAACATCGAGGCCCCGGTGGGGGCGGCCACGTGACCGGTGGGGGCCCAGGTGTGCAGCGGAAAGATACCCGCCAGCGTGGCGAAGCCGAAAAAGATCAGGGCAAAAATGACCAGCTGTTGGCCGGGAGCGATACTGGCGGCCGCCCAGGTGAGGGCGGTCAGCGAGAAGCTGTGCGAGCCCCCCGCCGCATAGGTCCAAAGCAGGCCGGCCAGCACGAGCGCACTGCCCGCAAAGGAATAAAGCACCAGCTTCATCGCGCCGTAGGTGCGGTTGGTGGAGCCCCAGTTCGCGATCAGGAAATACTTGGGCACGATCGCAATCTCGTAGAAGACAAAGAACAAAAAGGCGTCCGCACTGAGAAACACGCCGTAGACCCCGCCGATCAGTGTCAGATAAAACGCGAAGAACTCACCCACCCGTTCCTCGATGTTCCACGAGAACAGGATGCCCGCGGTCGCGGCCAGACCGGTGAGCACGAGCAGCGTGAGGCTGATGCCATCCGCCGCGAGGTGGTAGTGAATGCCGTAGGCGGCAATCCAGGGCAGATCGATGATCGTCTGCAGACCGGGGGCGGGAGTGAAATTGACCGCGGCATACAGCACGCAACCCCAACTGGACAGCGCTGTCAGCAACGCGACCACGCGGGCCGCGCTGGCCGAGCGCGAACCCGCCCACAGGGCCAGCAGAGCCCCGCTGAAGGAAATGTAGATGGCCAGGGGAAGCAGGTTCATGGCATCGAGGCGGCCCAGGACGTGATCAGCGGATTGATCAAACCGGCCAGTAGTTGGGGATGGATGCCGAGCACGAACATCAGGATGACGCCGGGCAACAGGGTCACCAGTTCAAGTCCGGTAACATCGGTGAATGTGGCGACGGTGCCACGCTGCGGTCCGTGAAACACCCTCTGCCAGAAGGTCAGCAGGAAGAGCGCGGTCGCGAGCAGTCCCAGGGTCGCCACGGCCGCCGCCCAGGGCACGAGGCCGAAGACCCCGCGGAAGATAAGGAACTCACCCACAAAACCGTTGAGGCCGGGGAGCCCGAGCGAGGAGAACAATGCGATCCCGCACAAACCGGCAAAGACCGGCATGCTCGTGCGCACGCCGCCAAAATCATTGAGGCCGCGCCGGCCGCCGTTGCGCGTTTCCAGCACGCCGATGCAAGCGAAGAGTGCCGCCGCGGACAGACCGTGGTTGAAAACCTGCAGCAGGGTGCCGCTGAAGGCCGCGGCCGTCGCATCCGGCGAGGTCGTGACGCCCCGGGACGCGGCCACGGCAAAGAGGGCCAAGAGACAATAGCTCAGGTGATTGACCGAGGAATACGCGATCATGCGTTTCAGGTCCGTCTGCCGCAGCGCGGCAAAGGCACCCAGCACCACGCCGCCCAGGGCCAGCCAGAGCAACGGCGCGGACCACGCGTGCAATTGCGCGGGAAACAGCGGCCAGAGAATGCGGAGAAAACCGTAGACGCCCATCTTTGACATCACGCCGGTCAGGAACATCGAGCCGCCGGTGGGCGCTTCCGCGTAAGCCGCGGGCAACCAGGTGTGAAAGGGAAAGAGCGGCACCTTGACGGCCAGACCGAGCAGGATGCCGGCAAAGACCACCGTGCCCCAGTTGCCGCCGAGCAGCGTGGCCAGGGTGCCATCGGCCCGCAGGGCGGCCAGCGAGACAAAGTCCAGCGTGCCCGTGGCCACATACAGGGCGGCAAAGCCCGCGAGCATGAAGACGCTGCCCGCCATGGTGTAGATTACGAACTGGTAGGCCGCGCGCGAGGCGCCGGGCCCTCCCCAGAGCTTGATCAGGAAAAACGCCGGCACGAGGCTCAGCTCCCAAAACACGAACCAAGGGAAAAAATCGAGCGCGAGAAACACGCCGAGTGCCGCCCCTTGCAACAGCAGGAAGAGCAGGCTGAAGAGACGCACGTCGCGTGCTTCCCGCCACGAGGCGATCAAAGCCATCGGGCCGATGATGCCGGTCAGCAACACCAGCAGCAGGCTCATGCCATCGAGCCCAAGATGCCAGGTGACGTTGAGCGAGGGAATCCACGCATGCTGCTCACTGAATTGAAAGCCGAGATACGGTTCAAACCGGGCATAAGCCATCAGACCCAGCGCCAGAGTTGATAGACTGAAGGCCAGCGTCAGCCAGCGACTCGTGGTGTCCTTCAGGCGCGGCAACAACGCGAGGACCAGCGCCCCCAACCAGGGCAACAGAATGATCAGGGACAACAGCGGCACGGTTTTCATCGGGCACCTCCGATCACAAGCAACACCACCAGCACCACAAATCCGACCGCGATGGTGAGCAGGTAGCCGTGGGCATCGCCGGTCTGGGCGCGGGAGTAGGCCCGGCCACTGGTCCGCACCGCCGCACTGGTGCGGTCAAAGCCCCCATTAATGATCTGCTCGTCGGTATCGAGATTCATTACCCCCACCCAACGACCGAGGGCGGCCAGGCCGCGCACGACCCCAGCCCAGACCCAGCGGTCAAGGAAGTCCGCGAGAAAAGCCACGGCATCGTTAACCCGAAATAGCGTGGCGGCATAAAGTTCATCGAAACCCAGGCGCGCCGCCAAAGCGGCAAACACGCCGGGCACCGCCACCTCGAGGGGATCGCGGGCTGTCGCAGTGGTCCGCAACTTGCGGCCGTAAAGCCACCAACCCAGCGCCAGACCGGCGCCGACCAGCAGGATGGATAGCATCATCAACCCGGTGCCTTCACCAAAAATAGGATGACCGTGGACTTCGGTTTCACCCAGGAGTTTGGCCTGCAGCCACGGCCAGGCCGGGGTGCCGAGAAAACCCAGGGCCACGGCACCGATGGCCAGCAGCACAAGGGGCACGGTCAACGCGGCCGGGCTTTCGTGCGCGTGTTCCGCTGCCGGACTGCGCGGTTGGCCAAAGAAAACCTCGAACACCAGGCGCGTCATGTAGAAAGCTGTCAGCACCACTGCCGCGAGACCGATGTAGAAGGGCAGATGCGAAACATCCCAGGCATGCGCCGCGTGCAGGATGCCCTCCTTGCTCCAGAAACCCGAGAAAAGGAACGGCACGCCGGACAGCGCCATCATGCCCACCGCAAAGGTGAGGAAGGTGACCTTCATCTTCCCGCGCAGGCCGCCGAGTTGCCGCATGTCCTGCTCGTGATGCACCGCGTGAATGACGGATCCGGCACCCAAAAAGAGCAGGGCCTTGAAGAAGGCATGCGTCAGCAAATGGAAAATTGCCGCGACCCAGGAGCCGACGCCGATCGCGAGCATCATGTAGCCGAGTTGTGACACCGTGGAAAAGGCGAGCACGCGCTTGAGGTCGTTTTGCGCCACCGCAATGCAGGCCCCCAGCAGCGCTGTGATCGCGCCGATAAAGGCGACGATGGTCAGCGCATGCACCGGCACGCCGGACAACACCTGATCAACCGCCATCAACGGATAAACCCGCGCCATTAGGAAGACACCCGCGGCCACCATGGTGGCCGCATGGATCAGGGCGGAGACCGGAGTCGGGCCTTCCATCGCATCCGGCAACCACACGTGCAGCGGGAACTGACCGGACTTGCCCGCCGCGCCACAGAAGAGCAGGAGCCCGATGGCCGTGGATGCCGCAAGTCCACCGCCAACCAGCGTGGAGGACAGCACGTGCAGCGAGGTCAGTTCCAAGATCCCGGCACCGCCATCAAAGAGGAGGAGGGTGCCGCGCGCGTCATAGAGCCAGACCAGCCCCAGCAAAAATCCGAGATCACCGATGCGCGTGGTGATGAACGCCTTCTTGGCCGCGGCCGCGGCCGCGGGTTTGTGGAACCAAAACCCGATGAGCAGATACGAGGCGAGGCCGACCAATTCCCAACTGACAAAGAGCAACAGTAGGCTGTTGGCCACGATCAGGCCGAGCATCGCGGCGGCAAAGAGACTGAGGAAGCAGAAGAACTGTTTGGCGTTCGCGTCCTCCGCCATGTAACCGGTAGAAAAAACAAAGATCAGCGTGCCGACAAAGGTGACCATCACGCACATGAACGCGGTCAGGGGGTCGAGCAACCAGCCCAGTCTCACGGCTGTGGCGCCCAGATCAAACCAGGCAAAATTGGCGACGGCATGCGCCGCCGGATCGGCCAAGGCCGTCACCAGCGCGCCGCAGGAAAGGAGGAATGAAAGCGCGAGCGCCCCGATCGCAAGGGCCGAGGCCAGACGGCGGGCCCCGCGCGGCAGCAGGGCGGTGATCGCCGCGGCCACCAGGGGCAGGGCGGGAATCAACCAGATGTTTTGGACGGAGAGGCTCATGGTTCAGCCCTTCAGGCGCGTGGCCTCCTGCAGCCGGATGTTTTTCTGATGCCGGTAAATTGCGATCACCAGGGCTAGTCCCACGGCGGCCTCGGCGGCGGCGACCGCAATGGCAAAGAGCACAAAGATCACGCCCGAGGCCGGGGCCGGGTTGGGTCCAAAGCGCCAGAAGGCGATGAAGTTGAGACAGGCCGCGTTGAGCATGACCTCGATTCCGAGCAGCACCAGGATGGTGTTGCTGCGTGCCAGGGCCGCCGTCAGGCCGATGCAGAAAAGGGCGCTCGAGAGCAACAGGCAGAGCGTCAGGGGATTCATGGCGCTTCCTCCCGTTTCTGTGGGGCCGCACCTTGCGGCTGCCCGCGGGCGCGAGGTAGGGCCGCACCTTGGTGCGTGCCTTTTTCGGCCGGACCAAGGTCCGGCCCTACTGGAGATGCTTCGGTCTTTTCACTCGAGGCAATAATGGTCGCACCGAGCAGGGCCACGGTGAGCAGGACGCCGATCACCAGCACCGCGGCCGCGTGCGGGCCCATGAGTTGCTGCCCGAGCTGCAGCACGGAAAGCTCGGGGGCTGACGCGGGTCCGGGAGGAAACGGGGTCTGCCACACCGCCGCACCCAGCACGGCCAGAGTCAGGGCCCCGACCAAAATCGCGCTGACCGCGCGCCGATGGGAAGAGGGACTGATCACCACATCCGCGGGGTTCTGGCGGGTCAACAATACCGCAAACAGCACCACCATGGAGATGGCGCCCACATAAATCAGGACTTGGGCAAAGGCGACAAACTCGGCGCCGGCCCAAAGATAAAAGCCCGCGATGCCCGCCCAAGTTAACACCAGCAAGAGCGCACTGTGAATCAGGTTGCGCCGCGTCAGCGCCGCGCTGGCGGCGCCCAGGATAAGCAGCGTAAAGATGATCAGCGGAAGGCTCATGACGCGGCGAAACGATAGATGCGCGGGGCGACGCCGGCACTCTGGCTGCGCCCCAGCACAATGAACGGCACGATGACCAGCGCCAGGCACCCGGCCCAACGCACGAGCTGCAGCGGGCCGGACCAACCGGCGGTGAGGGACCAGACGGCCGCGTTGACAAGGTTGATCAACGCGAGCGGCACGAGGAATTTCCAGGCAAAGCGCATGAGCTGATCAATGCGCAGGCGGGGCAACGTCGCGCGGATCCAGATGAAGCCGAGCAGCAGCACGAGCAGTTTGCCGCCGAACCAGAGGTAGGAGGGAATGAAGGTGAGGAAGGGCAGCGGCGCGCGCCAGCCGCCGAGGAAGAGCGTGATCGCCATGCCGCTGAGCGCGATCATGCCGAAATACTCCGCCATGAAGAAGAGGGCGTATTTGAAACCGCTGTATTCCGTGAGATGACCGGCGATGAGTTCGCTTTCCGCCTCGGGCAGATCGAAGGGCGAACGATTTGATTCCGCCAGCGCGGACACCATGAAGATGACGAAGCCGGCGAAACCCCACGGCGTGAACACGTGCCAGTTTGGGACAAAACCGCCGTGCCAACCCGCTTGCGCGTCGACAATCCCGGTGGTGGAAAGTGTGCCGGCGAGCATTACCACCGGCACCCACGAGAGGAGCAACGGCAGTTCGTAACTGATGAGCTGCGCGAGGGCGCGCATCGCGGCGAGCAGTGAATATTTATTATGGCTCGACCAACCCGCCATGAAAACCGCGAGCTCCGTCGCCGCCCCGGCCGCGAAAAAATAGAGGACCGCGGCGTCGAGTTCCACCGGCACGAGATGACGCCCGTAGGGCAGCACGGCAAAGGTGAGGATGGAAAACGCCAAGAGGGCGACGGGGGCCAGAAAGTGCAGCAGCTTGTCCGCCCCGCGCGGCACCAGATCCTCCTTGGTCAACGCCTTCACGCCGTCGGCGAAAGGCTGCGCGAGACCGTAGGTGCGGATTTTCTTGAAAAAGGGCAAAGGGGCGCGGTTGGGGCCGGGGCGGTTCTGCACACGGCCCAAAATTTTTCTTTCGGCCAGGGTGAGGAAGGCGAAGAGCACCCCAAAGACCGCGAGAATGACCGCGATGGTGACCAAACTGTTGACCAACCCGCGCCAGGGTTCGGGGAGAAACCCGGTGACCGCATCGCGCAGCAGTAGCGGCGCGCGTTCCAGCAGAGCGTCGTTGAGCACGGTCGCGTTCATGGGGCAGGCGGCGTTGGGGGCGGAGGCTCGGCCGCTTTCGGCGCGATGGCGGCGGCGGCCTTCGCCGCTTTGGCTGCCTTGGCCGCCTCAGCCTTGGCTTTTTGCTCCGCGAGGGCCGCATCCACTCCGGCGGCCTCCTGCGGATGTATCTGGTGGTAGTAGGAGTTGGGCTTCGCCAGTTGTTCGCGGTTGAGCAGCAGCTCCGTGAAACGACCGGTCTTAGCGATCTCGAATTCCTGGTCCATCTTGATCGCATCGAAAGGGCAGACCTCGACGCAAATCTGGCAGCTCATGCACACGGAGATATCGATGTCGAAAACCTTGGGCACCGGCTTCGGTTTGCCCTTCTCGTCGGTCTCGCGGACAATATAGATGCACTGCGGCGGACATTCCTTCTCGCAGATTTTGCAGGCCACGCAACGGAGCGTGCCCATCGGATCCGCGGCGGTCTCGGAGACCAGAAACGGGAAATTGCGATAAGCCTCCGGCAACTTCGGCTTAACCTCCGGATACTCGACCGTGGTATAACGGGCCGGGTCATGAAAGCTGCCCACGAAATTTTTCGCGGTGACGGCGAGACCCTTGATGATGCCGGAGCCGAGCATGTTATTGGACTCCTCCTTGGACCAATGAAATACGGGGGCTGTAGGGCGGGGATTCCGCTCCCCGCCATCGAATACCTAACGACTTGCAAGGCGGGGAGCGGAATCCCCGCCCTACAACGGAATGACTCCCGAAATTTAGCGATATTAGCCCTGGCATTTTCATCGGTCGACCTCCCCGAGGACGATGTCAATGGAACCCAGGATCACCACCGCATCGGCCACGGTGCGGCCGAGGCAGAGGTCCTCGAGCACGGTCAAGTTGATGAAGGAAGGCGGGCGGATCCGATAGCGCAGCGGATTGGCGCCACCGTCACTGATCAAATAGAAACCGATCTCACCCTTGGGCCCCTCGATGCGTCCGTAAGCCTCACCGGGCTTGGGGCGAAAGCCCCGGTTCTTGGCTTTCGCATCCAAAATGGGACCGGCGGGCAGGCCGGCAAAGGCCTGTTCCAGGATCTTGATCGATTCCCGCATTTCGAGGACGCGGATCATGTAGCGGTCGTAAACGTCGCCGTGGTCGCCCAGGGGAATGCGAAAATCAAACCGCGGATAGACCCCGTAGCCATCCACCTTGCGCAAATCGTAGTTGACCCCCGCCGCCCGCAACATCGGGCCGGTGATGCCGGCGCTGATGGCGAGTTCCGGTGAGAGCCGGCCCACGCCCTGCGTGCGCGCCATGATGATCTCGTTGCCGGTGAGCAAGGCCTCGAACTCATCGAGAAACTTGCCGTAGCCGGCGGCCAATTTCCGGGCCGCCTCCAGCCAGTCGGCCGACGGACCGACCCGGCAGCCGCCAAACCGCTGGTAGTTGCACATCATGCGCGAGCCGCTGAGCGACTCGAAGAGATCGAGGATCTTTTCGCGCTCGCGAAAGGCATACATCAGCGGCGTGCCCGAGCACCCGCAGTCCTGCATGAGAAAGCCCGCCAGACAGGTGTGATTCAGGAGCCGGGTGAGCTCGGCCAGAATGACGCGGAGGTATTCCGCGCGTTCGGGCACGGGTTGCCCGGAGAGTTTTTCCACCGCCAGAGCGTAGGCCCAGTTGTTCGTCATCGAACAAAAATAATCCAGCCGGTCGGTGTAAGGCATCGAGCCGAGATAGGACGTGTTCTCGGCGATCTTTTCGTGGTTGCGGTGCAGATAACCGAAGACGGGCTTGAGCTTGACGATCTGTTCGCCGTCCAGCGTCACGATCATGCGGAACACCCCGTGGGTGGACGGGTGGTGCGGCCCCATCGATACCTCGAGGAGATCGCCGTGAAATTCATCGTGCACGGCGCGCACCTGCGCACCGCCACCACCGGCAAGCGCCAGGGGATCGGAAATACTCATGCTGCGCCCTCCGGTTTGGCCGCGGGCGGATAATGCGCCTTGGCTTTCTCGAGCACGTCACCGTGCGGGGTGGGCTCCCACTCGTAGTCGTCGGGCTCGACGTAGTCCTTGCGCATCGGATGGTCCTTGAACCCATCCCACATCAATATGCGCCGGAGATCGGGATGCCCCGCAAAGACCACCCCGTAGAGATCGAACACCTCGCGTTCCTGAAACTCGCACGACCGCCACACCGGGGTCAGTGAGGGCACCGTGACCAGATCGGTGCGGTTGCCAGTGCGCAGACGCAGAATCACCGGACCGTGGCGCAAGGCGATGGAGTAGAGGTGATAGACGACCTCCAGATAGCCGGGCTCGATGCGCTTGGTCTTTTCCTCGATGACCATGCCGGGACCCCCGTCCGCATCCGGCACGCTCGTTTTTTTAGAATCGATGACTTCCTTTTCCGGCCAGTCGACGCCGGTGACATTGGAGCATTGGTCCAGTTTGAGCGTGGCGTCGTCGCGCAGGAACCGGGCGATGTCACCCGCCTGCGCGTTGCCAATCAAAAGCGAATGTTGTTCCGCGGCGCTGGGATTCATGATCACGGCGACTTCCGCGCCGGGAAACCGGGCGAGCAAACGGTCGCGGATCTGTTCGATGGTTTCCATGCCGGGTCAGGTGTTTTCCGATCGATCGATGGCGGGTGCACGCCAAACCCCGGGGTTGGCCGGCGGTTCGAGATCGTGTTCGCCAAACTCCGGCACCGGGTAATCGCAGTTCAGGTCAGCCCGCAAATGGCGGGGTGCCTCCGGCCCGGTGAGCTTGAAGCCCTTGATTTTTTTCTGCAGCTGCACGAGCCCGTGCAGGAGCGCCTCGGGCCGCGGCGGGCAACCGGGGATGTAGATGTCGACCGGGATGAAGCGGTCGATGCCCTTGAGCACGTTGAACCCCTGCTTGAACGGGCCGCCGGAAATCGCACAAGCCCCCATCGCAATGCAGTATTTCGGTTCGGGCATCTGGTTCCAAAGCCGGATGACCTGCGGAGCCATTTTCTTGGTGACGGTGCCGGAGACAATAAGCAGATCGGCCTGACGCGGCGACGGGCGGAAAACCTCCGAGCCAAATCGTGCGATGTCGAACTTGGCCATGGACGCGGCAATCATCTCGATCGCACAGCAGGCGAGGCCGAAATTGAGCGGCCAGACGGAGTTGCTGTTCCCCCAAGTGTAAAGTTCCTGCAGGCTCGTGAGCAGAATGCCCTGGCGCCGCAGTTCGGCGCGGTCGGCATCCGACGGGGTGGCAGGCAAGGGGTGGCCGCCTGCGGGGG
>JAIPJW010000018.1 GCA_021734075.1 Cephaloticoccus sp. | reverse complement strand
CCTGCAACGCGGTCTTGCCCCGCTTGGAGATTGCGGGCACCCCGAACGAGCAGGGCACCCCCATGCCTTCGTTGTAGGGTTTGAAATCCCGGGTAAGCATCCGTTTGTAAATGCCGGGCCGATCGTTGAACTCACCTTCGCGGTGATCCTCATAGAGCTGCAACGCATCAGTATCGACTGCGGAGAACCACGGTTCGGGGCACACGAAAGGTTCGTGCGGATCCTGAAAACTCGCCCAGCAAAACCATGGCTCGTCGTGGCCGGATCTCTGCTGGATATAGTTTTCCGTTTCCATCCCAACCCAGTGGGTGTCGTGGTATTCCTCCGGGATATCCCAGACTCCGGCCCAGTGGTGGTCGTAGTCGGGCCGGCCGGCGTGAAACCACGGTTTGTAATCCACCCCCGCATCCTCGAGGAACACCTTGTAGTGCATGTCGGGATCGTTGTGTATGTTGTGTCCGGTTGAAGCGGAAATTTCCTCGAAGCCCGCGTATGGTCCATGCCAATGACGGAAGAAGTCGGGTGCGGGGTTCTGCCCGCCGGCCATGTGTTTGGCCTCATCCACGCGACTGACAAAGTGAGTCTTCCCGATGATCTTGGTGCGGTAACCCTCTGCCCCCAATACGCCCGGTAGCGTGCAGGTGGGGAAGGGATCCACACTCATGCCGATCGAATAGGCATGATGTGAGGAAGGATATTGCCCGGTCAACAGGGACACCCGGCAGGGAACGCAGAGGGGAGACGGCGTGTAAGCTCGATTGAAGTGCACGCCTTCCCGGGCCAAACGATCCAGGTGCGGGGTGCTGATCCCGGGAGTGCCCTGGTGGCTGAGATGATCCCAGCGATGTTGATCGGTGGTGATGAGCAGGATGTTCGGTCTTTTCTTCATATGATTGAGGGGGCGGGATTTTCCAGCAGGTCGCAGATAGTGGCGGGTTTGTTGCCGGCAAATGGCAGCCGGATGGTGCTGAGTGAGCCGGCGGCAAGGTTGAGTTGCCATGAGCGTGGATCGCCCAGCATGGCGCGCAGTTCACACCGCGTGTCCCGGCTGGCGGTTTCCTGCAAACGCACGATCCACCCGTCACCATCCTCGGCCGGTTTGCAGGCGGTGAGCATGACGGTTTCCGGCCAGAGGGAGAAGAGGGAGGCTTCCCGGGGAAGCGGGCCGGGGTGCGCGCTGTCGTAAACCCGTTCGACCGGATTGAGCACTTCAGCCGCATAGCGGTGCGGCAGGAGTGCGCCCACCCCGCCGGGGGCGGACCGGATCCAAAACCGGCTTTCCTGCCAGCCCTGGTCAAGCAGCGGGTTGGCCGGGGCATCGCGGGGAAACTTGGGCTGATGGTGTGCGTAGTAGGCGGAACGCACGATGATCGCCTGCAGGTCTCCCCCGCTGGTGTTGTAGCTCAGGCCCCCGTCGGTCACGAGTTGGACGGAATGGGTTTGCCCGTCGGGGCGTTGGCCTTCGATGGCCACCCAATCACTGGCGGGTTCTTCCCCGCGGTCGGAGGATCGTTGCACGGTGCACGCCGGGCCGGCCGCACAGGACCTGACGTCGGCCAGCGGCGTGCGCACTTCCAGCCGCAGAATCTGTCGGCACTCCTGCCAATTGACCCGCACGGAAATTTCAATGCCCGGCTGATGCACGTGTTGGCGATAGTGGATGATCAATTCGGATTTGTTCCACCAGGCGCGTTGGCGCACACACCGTTGCGTGGGATTTTCGACCAGCACCTTCGTGTCATTAAGATCCGGCACCCCCAGGCATTCGTCGTAACCCTTTAGCCGGTGTCCCCAGGTATCTCCGGTATCCTGCCAGACGGAAAAACTGATCAGTGGAGCCGGGAGCTCCGGCCCGGCACCGGCCAGGGGCAAATGGATGCCGGGCTGCATTCCCGCCACGGAAAAATTGGGCACAAGCGGGGGCAGGCCTGGGGGACAGTCGGCACGGTCGAGGGTGAAAACCCGATAACCGCAGGCCGGGAGTGGCACCAGGGCATTCAACTTGCTCCAGGGTGAGTTCATGGGTCCGAAGCAGGGTTCTGGCGTGGTCCAATAAATGGGATGGGTTTCTTTGCCATCCGGGGCCACGAGTCGGGTCAGGGGGGCCCCGCCATTGGGCGCCGCAAAAGTGTCAAACTCCACCTGGACCTGACGCGGCCACGGCAGCGGATTCCACAGGAAGAGCGCTCCCTCGGGCACGGTTGTCAGGTCCACCGCCCGGGCCAGACGATGCAGCGCCAGGGTGGCAATTTCGTCTGCGGCATGGGTTGTCGCACCAAAGCGATCTCGAATGGATGCATCATTCGAGGCCGTGCAGGTGCCGCCCATGATATCGTGAAACTGGTTGAAGAGCAGGTGCTCCCAGGGCCGTTGCAGAGGCGCAGCCGGGAATGTGGCGCCCGTGGCCAGCCGGACTGCCGTGGTGATGGTTTCAGCCTGCACCAGACGGCGTTCCGCGCGCCGGGTTTCGCGTTTGATCATGCCATGGGCCGAGTAGCAGCCGGGGGCGTGCTTGTTCAGGTCGCCCCGCAAAGTCGGCACCTTGGCCAGGGCGGGATCGGCGGCGATGGCGGCAAAGAATCGGCCCACCGTGCTCAAGCGGATTTCCGGCAGGGTGGGGTCGGCCTGGAGTTGTCGGATCCGCTCGATTTGGCGCCGGGTCGGACCCCCGCCGTGATTGCCGACCCCATAGAAGAACATGCCATGCGACATGCCGGGCGCGAAACCCACCTCGGCGGCCTGACGCACCTCCGTCTCAAAATGATCAGTCCCGGCATCAGGGGCCTGGCCGTAGTTTTGCGGCAGGCGCCAACAGAGCACGCGAGACTTGTCCGGGCCTTCCCACCAGAACAGCGTGGGCAACTCGCGCTCCCAGTTCTGCGGTCGCATGAAAACGTAGTGGGTGTAACCTGCGCCCGCGAGTAGCAGCGGGAGACCGGCCGCATGGCCGAACGAGTCGACATTGTAGCCGATCTTCACGTCGACGCTAAATTCGTTTTCGAAATAGCTTTTACCGTAAAGACTTTGACGCACGAAACTCTCGGTCGATGGCAGATTGCAGTCCGGTTGCTCGATCCAACCGCCGACAATTTCCCAACGTCCCTCCGCCACGAAATGCTTGACCCTTGAGAAGAGGCGGGGGTCGGCCTGTTGCACCCAGCGATAAATTTCCGAGGACGACCGCGTGAAGCAAAAGTCGGGCTCCGTCTCCAGAAAGTTGATCGCGGATTGGATGGTGGTGAGTGCTTCCGAACACCCGTCCCGCCAGGGCCAAAGCCAGACCGGATCGAGATGGGCCTGTCCAATCAAATGAAGCGTGCGTCTTGGAGCCATGCGGTTGGGTTAGGTAAATGAAACTTAATTGAAACAAGTTTTTAGATATTCCGATACGAAAACAAGCATGTTTCTTATAGTCTTGCTTGGTCAGGATAACGCGACAGTTTATCAGGATTCCATGCCCCGGATTCCTGCATCGCCCCCATCGATCCTCTTGATCATGACCGATCAGCAGGCCTTGCACACGCTTTCCTGCTACGGGGCTCCCGTCGCCCGGTCGCCGCGGATCGATGCCTTGGCGGCCGATGGTATCCGGTTTGACCATGCCTGCACCCCCAGTGCGCTCTGCACCCCTGCCCGGGCCAGTCTGTTGACCGGACTTTATCCGCATGCGCACGGTGTGCGCTTCAACACCGGTGTTTTTTCGCGCTGGGATGAAACGGCCTGTGGCCGCGGATTGACCCTTTTCCCCGGGAAATTGGCGGCGGCCGGTTATCGGTTGGGGCACCAGGGCAAGTGGCATGCCGGCCTGACCCGCACTGCCACCGAGGCGGGATTCACCGGATTCAGTCTCCCTGATTACGGGGGCATACGCAGCGATCCGACCTTTCTCCATTATCTGCAGGAGCACGGGCTGCCGCAACCGCGCCCGCACTTCGAATTTTCCGCCGAAGGGGGCGATCCCACCCGGAGTGGCGGCAACACCAGCGGTTGGGCCGAGGGGGACATCCGTTCATCCCCCTGCCATTTTGTAACGGAGCAGGTGCTCGCACAGTTGGACGACTTTGCGGCGGGCGATGCACCTTTTTTCATCGGCTGCCATTTTTGGGAGCCGCATGCCCCCTACCTGCCGACGGAGGATTTCAAGGATCTTTACAACCCGGGGGACATTCCCGAGTGGCCGAGCTTTCGTGATGACCTGCGGCACCGGCCGCAATGGCATCGCCGGTTTCAGGAGAAAATCTTTCCGGGTGCGGCGAGCACGGCGTGGCCGGATTGGGCCCGGGTCATTGCGCGATACTACGCGCAAGCGGCCATGGTGGACCACGAAATCGGTCGCCTACTGGATGGCTTGAGGGAACGGGGGATTTATGACGACACCTTGATTGTGTTCGCCTCGGATCACGGGGAATCCATCGGCATACACGGGGGCATGTTCGACAAGGGCGGGTTGGCGCATGAGGAGCTGTATCGGATTCCGTTGGTCATCAAACCCCCGCACGCGGCGGCGGCCATCCGCGGGCGGGTGTGCACCGAATGGGTCAGTCTGATTGACCTGGCTCCGACTTTCTGTGCGGTTGCGGGCACGGATTTGGCGGCCGTGCACGGTCGTGACCTGGGACCGCTGCTACGGGGTGAGACCCCGCCCGACTGGCGTGATGACATGCTGGCGCAGGACCACGGCCATCGCGTGATGTTCCTGGAGCGTATCCTTTGGCATCAGAATTGGAAATATGTCTTCAACCCCTCCGATACGGATGAGCTTTATGATTTGGCCACGGATCCGGCCGAATTGCACAACCGGATTGATGATCCTTCGGTGTATGCCCGGGCTTGCGCCATGCGTCTGCGTTTGCGCGCCCGTCTGCAGGAAGTGAACGATGAACTCGGGCCGCAGGCGCTCAAGCTGCTGGACCCGCCGGGCCAGCCCTGAGCAACCCATGCCAATTACCCATGGCTGCCATTTATGATCTCAACCGCACCCGCCAGGTGCATCTCGATTTCCACACTTCTGCGCTGATCGCTGGCGTGGCGACGAATTTCGATGCGGAGGAATTCGCCGCCACCGTCGCCGATGCCGGCATCAACTCGATCACGATCTTTGCCCGCTGCCATCACGGGCTGTGCTATTATCCGACCAGGGTGGGCGAGATGCATCCCGGCCTGGGAGGGCGGGATTTGCTGGGCGAGCAGATCGAGGCGCTGCACCGGCGCAATATCCGTTGTCCCATCTACACAACCCTGGCGTGGGATGAATGGACGGCAGACCGGCACCGTGACTGGCTCCAACTCGACCCGGACGGAGCCATTGCGCAGGTAAAAAACCGTCGCGAGGACGGGGTGATTGATCCCGGGGGCTGGCGTTACGTCAACTGGCTGCAACCCGAATACCTGGACTTTGTGGAGACACATGTGGGTGAACTGTTCGCCAGCTATGACGTCGACGGGATTTTTTTTGATATCCTTTCCTACGCCCCGGGTTGTTGTTGGAGCCCGGTGAGCCAGCGGTTCCGGGCCCGGCACGGGTTGCTGGATCGGAGCCACGCCAGTTATGTGAAATTTCGCGTGCTGGCGCAAAACGAGGTATCGGCCCGGCTGACGGCGTTCGTTCGGGACCGGTCACCCGCAGCTTCGATATTCTACAATACCGGCAGCTTTTGTTATGTGGACAGCCGTTATAGTATCCATGGGCGGGCCGCACAGCAGACACACTTCGAGGTCGAGTCACTACCGACCGGCCATTGGGGCTACCACCACTTTCCCAAGCTGGCCCGACAGATTGCCCGACTCGGAAAACCCTGGACCGGACAGACCGGCCGGTTTCAAAAATCGTGGGGTGATTTTGGCGGGATCAAACCGGTGCCGGCATTGGAGTTTGAATGTTTCCGCGCCCAGGCCCTGGGTGGCTTGATGGAGGTCGGCGACCAGATGCATCCAACGGGTCGACTGGATCGGGGGGCCTATGCCTTGATCAAGGAGGTCTATGCCGGAGTCAAAGCCGCCGAGTTTTTCTACGAAAACACCACGGCGTGTCCCCAGGTGGGCGTGCTGCTGGCTGGAATCCCGGGCATGGATGAAAAAATGACCGCACGGTCGGAGTCCGGCGCCGTGATGTTGTGCGAGGAGACGCATTACGACTGTGCGGTGCTCGATGATGCGTCGGATTTCAGGGCATTCGATTTGGTGGTGCTGCCTGACACGACTCCGATCACCGCGGCATTGGGCGCGAAACTGCGCGCGTATCATGCCGGCGGCGGCAAACTGCTGCTCTCCGGTGCGGCGGGATATGTTGAGGCCGGAAACTGGGCCCTCGATTTTTTGCCTTTGCGACGCTCGGGGGCAACAACCAGTCAACCGGTCTACTGGCAGGTTGAACCCGACTTTGCCCCGGATTGGGCGGGGGTTGACCGGGTGATCTACCGCCGGGGTCCGGCCATCACGGCATACGGTGACGCCCGCGTGGTGGCCTGGCAGCATGAACAATATTTCGAACGCACTGACGTGCGGTTTTGTTCGCACTTCCAGTCCCCCCCGCGACCCGGTGAGGCGAGCGGACCGGCCGTGGTGCTGGCGGAACGCTGGGCTTGCATCGCGGAGCCGGTTTTTCGTGATTACCGTGAATCGGGCGGGCTGGTCATTGCCGCCGTATGGCAGCGGTTGCTGCAGGCCTTGATTGGTCCGCCGATGGCCGGCGCGCAGTTGCCGACCACGGTGCTCAGCGTGCCGCGCCGTCAGGACAACGACCTCTTGCTCACCCTGCTGCATTATGTGCCGGTGCGAAAGGCACTGCACATCGATGTTATCGCCGAGCGCATGAATTTTGCCGACGAGGTGCTGGGTTTTGATCGGGCCGTGGATGCCGTCATCGACGCCCAAACGGGGACACCCTTGCCGAAATCCGGCGACGCCGGGTTTTTGCTGAAGGGCCGCGGCCGGTTGCTGTTGCGGGTGCCGGGATTTTTCAAGGAGTCGGACCAATGAATGCAAACGCGGCGCGACCGAACGTCATCGTCATCATGGCGGATGATCTGGGTTACGGGGATCTCGGCTGCTACGGCCAGAAGCACTGCGTCACCCCCAACCTCGACCGCATGGCCGCGGAAGGGGCACGGTTTACCCAGTGCAATTCCCCAACCCCCTACTGTGCCCCGGCACGGGCGGCGCTGATGACCGGACGCTACCCCCTCCGCTGCGCCCTGGTGGAGAATCCCACGCCCGATGGCAAGGCGCGCAACCACCGGATGGCTTTGCCGGAAACGGAACTAACCCTGGCGGACATGTTCCGGTCGGCAGGTTATGCGACGGCGATGATCGGCAAATGGCATCTGGGACACTGCCGTCCGGAATATCTGCCAACCCATCGCGGTTTTGATGAGTATTTCGGCATACCGTATAGCAATGACATGCGCCCGGTCGAACTGATCGAAGGCACGGAGAGAAAGGAATACCCGGTTGATCAGACGACGCTGGCGCAACGTTACACGGAGGCGTGCCTTGCATACATGACGCGCCCGCGCCAGCAGCCGTTTTATCTCCACTACGCGCCCGCCGCGCCCCACAAGCCGCTGTCGGTTTCCCCCGCCTTTGCCGGCAAATCCGGCGCCGGTCTTTATGGTGACACCGTGACCGAACTTGATGCCAGCATCGGCGCGCTGCTCGACCATTTGCGGGAAAGCGGACGCGCGGCAAATACGCTCGTGCTGTTCACCAGTGATCATGGACCGTGGTTTGGCGGGAGCACCGGCGGGCTGCGCGGCATGAAAGCCAGCACCTTCGAGGGGGGGCACCGTGTGCCGATGCTGGCGTGGTGGCCGGGTGAAATCCCGGCGGGCCGGGTGGTTGCCGCGCCCGCCGTCACGGTGGACCTGTTCAGCACCGCCCTGGCGGCGGCCCGGATTTCCCGGCCGGATGACCGGGTGATCGACGCCTGCGATTTGCTGCCACTGATGCGGGGTGAGAAGTCGAGTCGCGGCTCGGACTACATATTTGGCCAGACGGATCGCGGCACGATGACCGTGCGGGATGCCCGCTGGAAATTGCACCTGCAAACACCCTGGGCGCCTAAATCGTTGCCCCCCGGCGCTCCCTACACGGAACGCAAACCGCACGACGGCACCACGATCATTGCCCCGGGCAAACAGTATCACCCGAGCGATTATCCCGGGTTGGAAACCGGTGACGAACCCCGGACCGGAATGCTGTTTGATTTGTTGAACGATCCGGCCGAGCAGCACGACGTTGCGGCCGAATATCCGTCGGAAGTCGGGCGCTTGCGGGCCGTGGCGGCGGCAATGGATTGGCGGGACACCGCTTCCGTCCATGTGGTGGATCCACCGCTGGTGCCGGTTGCGGAAAAGGTGGTTCCGCCTCAATAATGCGGATCGTTCACCAGCAGGTGAAGCCGCCGTCGATCACGAGGTCGTGACCGGTGATGAAGCTGGCGCCGGGGGACGCGAGGAAGACCACCGCCGGGGCGATTTCCTCCGGGGTCGCCAGGCGCTGCATGGGGGTGTCCTTGATCCAGCCGGGATGCAGTTCCACCACCTTCATCGCCATGGCGGTGGCGGTGTAGCCGGGACTGATGGAGTTGACGGTGATCTGGTGCGGCGCCCACTCGGTGGCGAGCGAACGGGTCAATTGCACCACGCCGGCCTTGGCGGCGTTGTAGGCGCATTGGTTTTGCGGGTGATTGACAATTTGCGCGGACATCGAGGCGGTGTTGATGATGCGGCCACCCCGGCCCCGGGCGATCATGGCCCTACCGGCCGCGCGCGCGACGTAGAAGACTGCATTCAGGTCCACGTTGACGACCCGCAGCCATTCCTCGTCGCTCATATCCTCTGCCGGCCGGTTCACGCAGATCCCCGCATTGTTGAACACAATGTCGAGTCCGCCCATTTCCTCCACTACTTGGGTGATGAGCGCATCCACTTGCGCGCTTTGCGTCACATCACCCTCGAGCGGCAGCGCCCGTCGGCCCCGGGCGCGAATATCGGCGGCGACTGATGCGACGGCCGAACCGGGCAGGTCGAGCACGGCCACGTCCGCCCCGGCTTCCGCCAGGGCCAGGGCGCAGTCCTGGCCGATGCCGCGCGCCCCGCCGGTGACCAGCGCGATTTTTCCAGCAAGGCTGAAGCGGTCGAGTATCGTGGCCATGAGGTGCAGGGTTGGTTGATTTATTGCCGGGACTTCCGATCGGATCCATTGCCAACAGGGAATACGGTTCAGGACAACCTGTCTTTGCCGTATCCCGCGATTACCAGTGGTGTGATAATGTGAATAGCAGAGCCATGTTTCTGAGTTGTAGGCGTTGTTCCCCGGGCTTGCCCCGGAAGCGGAGGTTGCATGCTATCGGGGCATGTCGCTCGTCCCTGCCGGCCGCATCCGCTTCGTGGTGCTCCAGGATTTTCACCACCGGGACGAGCGCTGCGATCCATGGATGGAGGCACTGTTTCGCCAGGTGGCGCAAACCGCGGGCGCGGATTTTTGTTTCTGCCTGGGTGACCTGGCCGACGCCGGCAAGCGCGAAAGTTTGGAGACCATGGCCCGTCTCGCGAAATCATCGGGCCTGCCCCTGTATTTCACCCCGGGTAATCATGATCTCGATCTGTCGCCAGTGGACGGGTGGTTCGAGGCCGTGTTTCCCGGCCGGCGCAACTACACGTTCACGATCAAGGGCTGGCAGTTCGTGGTGATCGATACCACGGAAGGAGCCAAATATGAGGAGGTCATGATTGCGCGCGATACTCTGAACTGGCTCGACGAGACGATCCCCGGGCTTGATCACGACGCACCTACCGTGGTCGCCACACATTTCCCCCTGGCCAGCGAGGTGGAATTTTGTCCGCGCAACGCCCAACAGGTGCTGGATCGACTCACGGGGCTGAATGTGCGAACAATTTTTTCCGGTCACTATCATGGTCGGACCAGCCATTGGCGCGGCACCATTGAACTCGTGACCAATGTGTGTGTTTCCCGGGTGCGCAAAAACCATGACGACTCGCCGACCAAGGGTTATTGGGTGGTCGACGGAACCCCGGCGGGCCAATTGACCCGCACCTTTGTGCCTTTTGCCGGGACCGCTTAGTTCGCGCCGATGCGCTTGACCATCACGGTGACATCCTCGCCCGGCGGACGCGGATTGTGCACCCAGTTGTTGTCCGGATCGGCCCCGCGACACAGGATCGCACCCTGACCCCAGGCTGGATTCAATTTCCTGACGCTGGGTGGGCAGTAACGCAGGGTAAGGCCACAGCGGCGGCGGGTCGAACTGTTGGGGTCCGAACCGTGGGCGAGCATGTCGGCATGCAGGGAGAATTCGCCGGCCTTCAGTTCATCATAGACCGGCTCGCCCATCTGGTCGGTGCCCTCGATTTCCTGATTCAGCACGGCCGGACCGGTCACATCGCGCCACTTCAAATGCCCGCGATTGTGGGTGCTGGGCAGGAATTTCATCGCGGCGTTTTCCTGATCCGCATCGTCGATCGCCAGCCACACAGTGACGGTGCGCGCCGGCGTGAAGGGCCAGTAGGAGGCATCCTGGTGCCAGGCCACCTTGCGGGGATCGTGCGGTTGCTTGCAGAAAAAATGAGTGCCCCAGCAGATGATGTCCGGCCCGATGATGTCTTGCACATGATCGAGAATGGTGGGGTTCATCACGATGTCATAGAGCCCCTGGCAACAGATTTGGAATCCGTTGACCGAATAGGCGTCCAGGTCGGGCCGCTGCGTCTGCACCTTGTGCAGCAGGTCGTCGAAGTAGGTGCGGTTGGCATCGGCCTCCGTCTGGTTGTAGGCCCGGAACGGCGCGACGTAGCCCTGCGTGTTGTAGAAGGCAATCTGCTCCCGGGTCAGCCGCAGCGGCGACTCGTTGACGGTGGGGGCAAAGCTCAGGTCGCGTTCTTCCTTGGTCGGGGTGTTGGGCATGGCCCAAACTCGTAGGACGGCGGTGGCACCTTACCAAGAAAAATACATTGCGGTCTGTGGTCGGACCCAACTCTGTCGAAGCGCCGAGCATTTTACTTGTGAGCCCCAGCCAACCCATCGTCCTTTCCGCGCGCGCGGCCTCCCGCCTGGCGAGGGAACGTCGCCAGCTCGTGAAGTCGCTGGAGCAGGAATTGTCCAGTTTGCGCGTGGCAGTTGACGCTGATCGCGGTGCCCGTTGGCCGTCGTCCCGCGAGCTGGGGGCGTGGCAAAAAACTGCGACCGCACGGCTCAAGGCTCTGTTGGGCTGGCCGCTCGTGGGCGGAACCCCGGCCAGGGTGAAATCGCAGTGGTGGCAAATTGGCCGCGATAAAGATGGCGATATTAGGCTTGGGCGCTTTGGAGTCACGGGCGGTTATGCTGCGTTTACGTTGTTGTTTCTCCCCCGAGCCCAGCGCCCCGTCCCACTGGTCATTGCCCAGCACGGCGGGCTCGGGTTGGTGGAAATGATCTCCGGGTTGGGGCGTAGCACGACGAACTACAGCGACATTGTTGCCCGATTGCGGCGGCGTGATTGCGCGGTTCTCGTGCCCCAGCTGCCGATGTGGAACACCAGCGCCGAGCCCGCTTGTTCGCTGGAAAAACTCGACGCACGCCTCCAACTCCTCGGCGGATCCAGTCCCGCCTTGCAAACGCTGACGCTGCGTCGCGCGCTCGACGCCGCGCTCGAATTGCCGGAGTTGCGCGATACGACGGTGGGGCTTGCGGGACTTTCCTACGGCGGTTGTTTCGGCCTGTATGCCGCCGCCTTGGACACCCGCATCAAGGCGGTGCTCTCCTCGTGCTATTTCAATGATCGTCACGCCTATCCGCTGCCGCCGGCCGTGGCAGCCGGTGCGGCCCGCTCGTTTCTCGATGCCGAACTGGGTGCCCTTATCTGTCCACGTCCGCTCTGGCTCGAGGTGGGGGACAAGGACGAATTGTTCTCACCGGCCGGGGCCCGCGTTGAAGCCGCCAAGCTGCGTCGGCTTTACCATGACGTCGGCGAAGCCGGCCGGTTTCGCCTCAAGGTATTTCCCGGGACCCACGAGTTCAATCGTGCCGACGCGGGCCTGGACTTCCTGCTCCGCGCCCTGCATCCCAAGAGATGAAAATTGAGCGCAGATCAACGGAGTCAGCCTGGCGCAAGATGGAATGATGACCCGCTGGATCAGCCCGGGGTTTCCCTGGGTGCGGTCCGGATTTTGGCCAACGGTCCATGGCGGAATCCATGGGGCTGATCTGCCGCTATCCAATTTGTAACGTATTAGGCGGTAGGTGCCACATGATGGGGGTCAGGCGAATTTCACCGTCACCGGAGCGCGTTCGAAGTCGTCGGCGCGAAAAAGTGGCTCGGGCTTCATCTGGACCAGGGCAGCCACCCATCGGTCGGGGATGATTTCAAGGCGGTTGGCAAAGTAGGTGGCGATATCGTTGTAGTAGGACCGGGCGAGGGCGATGCGTTGCTCGGTCTCCACCAACTCTTTCTGCAGGTTCGCAAATCCCGCCTGGGCGGTGATGGCGGGATAACGTTCCGCCACCACGCGCAACGTGCCGGCGAGACCGGCGAAATCCGGCCCGGCGGCCCCGGGGGCCGTGGCCTCGTATTGGAGGCGCAGTTGAGTGACCGCGGTTTGCACCTCTTTTTCGTGGGCGCTGAGTCCGCTCAGCCCGGCGGCCAGCCGCGGTATGAGATCGTGGCGGCGCTGCAATTGCACCTCGATCAATGACCAACCCTGCCGCACCCGTTGCCGCAGTCCGACGACTTGGTTGAACACCATCCAGACCCAACCGAGGCCCCAGAGCAGGGCATAAGTGAGCGGTGGCAATCCCACCCAGGCCAACAATTTCACCGGGATCAAATACTGTCGTCCCGCCACCATCATCAGCAGCGGGAGGCAGACGATCAGCAAACCCAGCAGACCCCAAAACCACGCCCAACGTCCCATGGTTGCCTGCACCTTGTCTTCGCCGCGGGTGGAGATGAGAAAGATCTCCGCCTCCCGGTTCGCGGCGATTTCGGGGGCGACCACATCAGTGCGCTCCCGTGCCGGACCGATCACGTAAAGTGGGGCGTGCAACGGGATGCCCTGTTCGATGAACCGCCGTCGGCCGTCCGAGTGGGGCACCGCTGTCCGCGGGGCCTTGGCGTAATATAGCGGATCACCGCGACCCACGGTCTGGGCGAAAAATCCCGTCAACTCCAGCTTGGCTCCCTCGGGCCGGACGAGCACCACCCCGGTGTCGTCCTGCAGGTAAAACGGAATACTGTCGCCGCCTTGGGCGACCGTGGTCCAGCCGTTTTCCCGCCGCGTGCGCGTGCGGGATTTGCCATCCTTGTCGGTGTAGGTCTCGGTGACGATCCGGGACCACGATTCCTCGACGCACCAGTTGTAGATCACATTGGGCAATTCGGCCAGAAAGCTGGTCAAGGGTTGTTCGGCCTCGGCCGTGCCCTTGAGTTCGGACATACCGATGAAGACCCCGAGTGCCTTGGAGGTGGGCGTATCCGTAAGCAGACGCCGTCGGCGCAGTTCCCTCAGGTTGCCCCACAGGCAGAGGCCACAGGCAATCACCCCGCCGATCAACCAGCCCACATAGTCTTGCATGACGAGTTATGTGCCAACGATGACCGGGCTTGCCAAGTCCGCATCAGAATTGGGGCAGTGCCGTTCGGGATATTCAGGCAAGAAATCACCGCCAAGGACGCCAAGATCATAAGGCCCAGAACTCGGTTCTAATTCGTGTGAATCAGTGTCCATTAGTGGTTGCGAACCCAGCTCACGCGTCCTCGTTTTGCAGCCAGGCGAGCAATTCCGGCGAGCGCGGCCAGGTGAGTTCGACGTGTTGTTGCGTGAGGCTGGTTTGCAGGTCCGGGGGCGGAACCTCGGCGAAAGAGGAGAGCAGTTTTTCCTTCGCAATCGCAGCCGCGGTGCCGGCGGCTTGGCCGAGTTGCATCATCGTGCGCGACAGCCGGCAGCTGGAGGCGGCAATGGAGGAGAAACTCGCGCCGCGACAGGCGATGGCGAGGTTGTCAATTTCGCGCGGTAGCAGGCAGCGAAAGGGCACCCCGTAGGGCTGTTTGAGATTGCTGTCACGGTGCCCCGTGTCGGCGCCGTGGGTGTCCTTGCAGTGATCGGCAATCGTGATGATGTCGTCGTGTGTTTGGCCGGTCAGCCCACGGTCAAGATCGTGTTCCGTGAGCACGTATCGTCCCAACAAACGCGGTCCTTCGCGCACCCCGAGCCCGGGCGCCACCCAAACCATGCGGTAGGCCTGGAACTCGGGAAACACCGTTTGCGTATGATGCCAGTGTGCCCGAATGCGGCGCCGGCATTCGTCGTAGGCCTTGAGATATCCCAATTCGATCATCTCCCGACCTTGCATCGTGGGCAGTGAGTTGATGTTGAAATCGCCGTTGGGATATTGGGTGCATGCGGCCGCCGGAAATTGCCCGTCCCACCAGCAAGTGGCCGGGATTTCCGGGGGCAAGGGTTCGATACCGGGCTGATCAGTGCGCGTGACCCGATAGATCAACGTGGCGCCATTGAGCCGGTCGTTGGGTTCGCGCGGCGCGCTGGGTTCGTCGTGCCGCAATCGCGGTTCCTGCCCGAGCGAGGTGGCGCATCCCGCCTTTCGGGCGACGACGATATCGGCCGTGGCATCGACATAAAAATCGGCCGTGACGGCGTGGCCGCTGCTAAGCGTCAGACGGCGAATGCGGCGTTCATCGATTTCCACCTTCACGCATCCCGTGTTGCTCCACACAGTGCAGCAACTGGTTTCGGTCAGCATTTTTTCCATTTCGGCCGCATAAATCTCAGGCTCGAAAGGCACCCCATGCCAGTGGGTTTGGCGGAAAATGCGTTCGCCGTAGATTTCGGGTGCGCCAAATTGGGTCAGCGAGTCGAGATAGCGTTTGGTCGGGTCGATGAGCATTTCACCGCCGGGAAACACGGGGCCCTTGGCCGGGTCATCCCAACAGATGTGGCGGTTGATTGAATAGATGCCAATGGCCTGGGGAATTTTTGCCAGCCGCCGATAGAGATCGAACGGGATGCCGGTGCCGCCGACCCCGGTTTCCCACACGTTGACTCCGCAGCGTGTGGCATTGCCTCCTAGCCAGTCGCTTTTTTCGACGAGCAACACTTTAACCCCCAGCCGGGCCGCAGCCAACGCCGCCCCGAATCCGCCGGAACCGGCGCCAACAACGAGGAGATCGAAATGGGTAACTGCCATGGGGAATTGGAAGTAGCTTGGCGTAGTCACACCACGGCACAACCATCAAGCGTTGCGCGAATCAATCGATTGCGGTGCAGCCGGGCTTAGGGTATGTCTGGGGATGCTGCTCGGTGAGTGAATCTCCGATCAGAGCTTTTAATCCCATGGCATTTGGCATCAAACCCCCTGACCCCACAGCCTTCCCGGCGGATTATAAACAGCAGTTTGATGAACTGGGCTATGCACGCATCCCCGGTTTCATCAACACGGACGAGGTCGCGATGATTCATGGATGTCTCCGGCGAGTGATCGCCGAGGTCGTGCCGACCATGCCGGTCGCCGACGTCTTTTACGAGGACAAGGCGGACAAGACATCGCTCAAGCAGCTAATCCGTCTGTATCAACACGACGATTTCTTCGAGCAGCTCTATCTCAAGAGCCGCTTCTTTGCCCTCGCCGAGTTTCTGCTCGGGCGTCCGGTGGTCGGCCGCAACATGCAGTATTTCAACAAGCCACCCGGTATCGGCCAACCCACGCCCCCGCATCAGGACGGGTATTATGCGAAGCTGACCCCGATCGAGGGGATGACCATGTGGCTCGCACTCGAGGACGTGGACGAAGAGAACGGCTGTGTGCGCTACATCAACGGGTCGCACCGTCGCGGAGTGCGCCCGCACGGCAAGACGGGCACCCTAGGTTTCTCGCAGGGCATCACGGACTATGGCGACGAGGACCGGGCCGCCGAAGTCTGCATGATCGCCCGGCCCGGCGACCTGCTGGTGCACCATGCGCTCACGATTCATCGCGCCGACGCCAACCGATCCACGACCCGCAGCCGGCAGGCGTTGGGCTTCATCTATTACTCCGCCCGCGCGCGGGAAGACGAGGCCGCGGTCAGAAAATATCAGGAAGAACTCACCAAGGAGATGCTCGCCGCGGGCAAGCTGTAGTTCCGGAGTTCAACGCGACCTCACAGTTTCAGCTCCTCCAGCGCTTCGTAATAAAGCCAATGCCCGAAATCGTTCGGGTGGTTGATATTGTTGGCCAGCAAGTCCTCGGGCCGCTTGCGGGCGGCGAAGATTTGCCACGCGGCATACACATCGACGAACGCGCTGCCGGTGGCCGCGGCAACCTCCGCGGTGGCGCGGGCGTAGGCCGCCATCTGGTGTGAGCCATGTCGCCAATTGGGATTCGGGGGAAAGGTGGAATAGAGCAGGGTCTCCGCGCCCGTCCGTTCGTGAATGCGGGTCACGATTTCCGTCAGCTGGGTCTTGAACCGCAACAGGGGCACACTGTCGCGGTTGTGGTCATTCATACCGAAACCGATCAGCACGAGATCGGGCTGCTGCGGCAGGATTTTTTCGTTGAGTCGCTCCAGGCCCTGCGTGGTCGTGTCCCCGCCGGTGGCGGCATTCACCGTTTTGATGCGTGCGGTTGGATGCCTGGCCTGCAAGGCGTCGGCCCAGCGTTGCCAGAAAACGAGGTGGGGCGCACTGGCCTCGCTCCCAAATGTGATGCTGTCGCCGTAGGCCACGAGGGTGAACGGCAGTCCCGCGGCCAATTTGCGTCGCGTGGCCGTCAGGGATTGCGCGTCAGCAACCGGCTGCGGCCAGTGGATTGCGGTTTCGGCCGTATAGTCGGCGTAGGCAAAGAACGGCAGATTGCCATAACCCGGAAACTGCGTGTGATCGAAATCCTCGCGACCGTGGAGCACATTGGTGCGGAAGTCAGGCAGACGCGAACCGGGGAGTCGGGTAAGGGTTCCGGCCGCGGCATCGAACCGATAATCGAGCCCCTCCGTGTAGTCGATTGTCGTGGGTCCCGATTCGTAGGTGCTGCGTAAACGCAGATCTGCCTTGGGGGCGGGGATTAAAGCCAGAAGCGAAGCCTCTGCTCCGATAAAAACCAGGGATTCACCGATCAGGCGCATGGATTGAGAATGGTCTGCCATGCTTTCGCACTGGCTCTCGGTGGTCAAGGTGCTGCTCGTCGCCGAAGGCGTGCTCATGGAGGCTCAAGTTGGATGGTGGGCTCGGCGCTGTTTTATAGCTAGGCAGCGGGAAAATTGGCCAACGGGATTTTTGGCGGATCGCGCCAGTTTGCGGCAATTATTTGTGCTCAGGCTCTACGTCACGGCGACGAGCTGGGAAGGCAGGAACGACACCCCCCTCGCTGGGAAAAACCATCATCTCCACGGTCGGTGCCACGTTATCGTAAAATTAATCTGCTTCGGGGAAAAGCGCTCTCATGTTTGGCGGTTTATTCGGATTGGTGACGGATGGATTACGAGCGGGTTAAACTCCTGTGACTCCGGGCTGAGCGTCTTGACGGAGTTTTGCCAGCTCGTGCACGGTCGGCTTTACGGCGCGAAGGCGCGCCGCCAACCACATACCAAACCGACCATGAAACGACTGCATTACATCCTTCTATTAATCACCAGTCTGCTGTTACTTCCAACCTTGCAGGCCCAGACCACCGGCACCGTTGCGGGCCGCGTGTCCGACGGCAGCACGAAACTGCCGCTGGCCGGCGCCCGCGTGACCATCGCCAATACCGCACTCGAATCCTATACGGATCGCGATGGCAGTTATGTGTTCTACAACGTGCCGGCCGGTGAACAAACCCTGGGTTACAACTACGTCGGGTATCCCGGCATGGCGAAGACCGTGACGGTCACCGTTGGAAGCACTGCCACGGCGAATGCCGCCTTTGGTGGTGATATGGTGGAAATGGAAAAATTTGTCATCGAAGGCGCCCTGGTGGGCACCGCCCGGGCCATCAATCAGCAGCGCGCTTCCGATACGCTGCGCAACATCGTGGCTTCCGATGAAATTGGAAATTTCCCCGATGAAAACGCGGCCGAGGCCTTGCAACGGGTGCCGGGTCTGGCGCTCTACCGCGATCAGGGCGAGGGTCGCTACATCATCGTTCGCGGCGTCAACTACGCCCTAAATTCCGTGACACTCAACGGCGCCAAGTTGGCCAGTCCGGAGGAAGGCGACCGGGGCATCGCGCTCGATGTCATTCCCTCCGACGCGCTTGCCAGCGTCGAGGTCACCAAGGTCGCCACGCCCGACATGGACGGGGAGGGGCTGGGCGGTCAGGTGAACATCAAGACCAAGAGTCCGTTCGACAGCGAGGGCACGGAAGCGAGCCTGAATGTCCGGGGCATCTATTCGAACATCACAGGTGAAATGGGCCAGAAATTCAACGCGAGTTACTCGACCCTGAGCAAGGACGGCACTTTCGGTATTCTGATCGCGCCGACCTGGCAGAAGCGCAAGTTTGGTTCCGCCAATTTTGAGGAGGACGGATACGCCCTAGAAAATTCCCCGACCGACAACCAGGATTACTACGTGCTCGAGGCGATGAATTTTCGGGATTACCAGATCGAGCGCAAACGCTACGGGGCGACCGTGGCGCTCGAGAGCAAGCCGGCCGAGGAGACGCATCTGTTTCTGCGTTCCACCTACAATCGATTCACCGACAACGAATATCGGAACCGCTCCGTGTTTGATTTCACCGAGGGCACACTGATTGCGGCTGACGCCAACTCGGCGACCTTCAATAAACAACGCCGCTGGCGCCGGGACGTGCGGCTGCGCGAAAAGGATCAGGAGCTTTTCGCCCTGCTCGCCGGGGGCGAAGCCCGCATCGGGGAATGGGATGTGGACGGCCAGCTGGCCTGGTCGCGCGGCAAGGAGAAGAATCCTGGCGAATCTTCTGTGCGTTTCCGCCACAACACCCGCGACGGTTCCTTCCGCTACACCATGCACGGCCCTTATGCGTTGCAATTGGAGCAACTAGCCGGCGGCGACATCAACGATCCGACCACCTACGATTACCAGCGGATCGACTACAGCAACGACACGGGCAACGAGGATGAGTTCGATGCGGGTTTCAATGCGAAGATCGATCTCAATCACGCCAACCCCACCACGCTCAAATTCGGGGTGATGTATCGGGCCAAGCAGAAGGACAAGGAGGTCGAGGTTTACGAACTGGATTCGGCGCCGGCGAGTTTCACCTTTGCCAGCTTGGCGGCGGACAACGGGGATTATCCCTTCACCAAGGTGCCGCGGGTGGATGGCGACCGGGCCAGCGAGGCTTTCTTCGGCAATTTCTCCGCTTTTTCGGGTGATCGCATCTTTGAGGACAGCGAGCTAGAGGATTGGGTCTCCAACGAGGATGTGCTCGCGGCCTACATCATGGGCACGGTGAAGCTTGGTGCCACCACGTTGATTGCCGGCACCCGCGTGGAGCGCACCAAGTTTGACACCACCGGCAACGAACTCGACATCGCCAATGAGGTTGTCACCGGCCGAAACAAGGTCTCGCGCAACTACACCAGCTGGCTGCCGGGCGTCTATCTGCGCCACAATGCCAGCGAAAATCTTGTGCTGCGCGCTTCCTGGTCCAACTCGCTGGCCCGCCCGTCCTTCGGCGAGAGCGCCGCGTTCACCGGCATCAATCACGACGATGCCGAGGTCACCCAGGGTAATCCCGCCCTGGAGGCACTGACTGCACGCAATTGGGATGCGTCAGTGGAGTATTACCTACCCTCACTCGGTCTGGTCTCGGCCGGGGTTTTCCTGAAGGAAATCGATAATTTCTCCTACCAGATCAGACTTCCCGGCGGCTATGTGCCCTTGCCGACCTACGACCTGACCACTTTCCGCAACGGCAGCGACGGCAAGATCAAGGGACTCGAGCTTTCCTACCAGCAACAGTTGCGCATGCTGCCCGCGCCTTTCGACGGGTTGGGGCTTTTGGCCAATCTCACCCTCAGCGATTCAGAAGCATCCTATCCCACGCGCCCGGGAGAGAACCTGCCCTTCATCGGCCAGTCGGATCGCATCGGCAACCTGGGCTTCACTTATGAAGCGGGTGGCTTCTTTGCCCGGCTCGCGCTCAATTTTCGCAGTGAGCGACTGCGTGAGGACGAGCCCATTGGCGGCAACCGTTATGAGGACCGCTGGGTCGACGATTTCCAGCAGCTCGATTTCACGATGCGCTACCGGTTCTCCAAGAACATCGAGGGTTATGTGGAATTCGTGAACATCACCAACGAACCCTTCCGCGTCTACTTCAAGTCACCAGCGAACCAGGGCCCCCGCCTGGTGCAATTTGAGGAATACGGCTGGACCTCCAACTTCGGCGTAAGCTGGAAACTGTGACGACCTGCCGTTAACCTGAATATCCATGCTGCCTGCATATTGCCGTCTGCTTCTGCCCCTTGCCCTGATTGCTCCGGGCTGTTCCAAGGGGGTGGCACCCGATCGGGATGCCCCGGTCGAGGCGCTCATTCCCCGGGTGGTGACAGCGCCGGTCGACCACGACACGGATGACCCGGCAATCTGGGTCAATCGGGCCGATCCGGCGAAAAGTCTCGTGCTCGGGACCGACAAGGATTCCGCGGGGGCCCTTTACGCCTTTGATCTGACCGGCAAAGTGGTTGGCAAGGTTGCGGATCTGCGCCGGCCCAACAATGTCGACGTCGCCTACGGCTTGATGCTGGACGGCCGCCCTACCGACATCGCAGTGGTGACGGAGCGCGAAGCGCAGCGCCTGCGGATTTTTCGCCTGCCTGATCTCGCGCCAATGGACAACGGCAACCTGACGGTGTTCGATGGCGATATGACCCGGGCGCCGATGGGCATCGCCCTTTACACGCGGCCTTCCGATCAGGCGATCTTTGCCGTGGTCGGGGGCAAGTCGGGTCCGGCCGAGGGCTATCTCTGGCAGTATCGGTTGGCTGATGACGGCATGGGCAAGGTGAGCATGACCAAGGTGCGCGCCTTCGGCCATTACAGCGGGCGCAAGGAGATCGAGGCCATCGCGGTCGACAGCGAATTGGGTTATGTCTACTACAGCGACGAACAATTAGGCGTGCACAAGTATCACGCGGATCCGGATGCAGCCGATGCGAACACGGAGCTGGCACTCTTCGGCACCAAGGGCTTCGCGAGTGATCTGGAGGGCATCTCGATCTATCAATCCGGACCCGGCACGGGTTATATTTTGGTTTCCAACCAACAGGCGGACACTTTCCGGGTCTTTCCCCGCGAAGGCCTGCCCGGTCGGCCGCACGAGCATCCCCTGATCACGGCGGTGCGCCTGTCCACCCGGGAGAGCGATGGCAACGAGGTGACCCATGTGGCCCTGCCGGGATTTCACGGCGGATTGTTCGTCGCGATGTCCACCGACCGCACGTTTCAGTATTATGCCTGGGACGATCTTGCCCGCGTGATTTCCCTTAAAAAATAAACGATCTGAATCATTCGATTTTATGAAACGGTTCCGCTTGTTGTCGGTGTTTGTCTTGGTGGGCTTCGTCGCCAGTGGCGTGGCTCGCGCGACGACGGCCTATGAGTCGTTTCGACCGGGCATGGTGGCCGGCGCGGCCTACACCATCGACGCCTTGAGGTTGCACCCCACGCAATTTTCCGTGGGGCAGCGTGAGATCGAGCACAAGCGGACAAAGTTCGATGGCATGTCCCCCGCTGCAGTCACCGCCTATTTGCAGAAGAAGGATGTGCCGGTAGTGATCGGACCGGGCGGCCTCCCTTACCTGACGGATGGCCATCACACCATCAGCGCGCTCATTGCCTGTGCCCAGCCCGACAAGACCGTCTACGGCCACATCCTGGCCAACTGGTCCGATGTGGCGGACGCAGAGTTTTGGGTCCGGATGCAAAAGCAGGGTTACACCTTCTTGAACGATTCCTCAGGCCAACATCGTCATCCGTCTGAGTTGCCCGCCTCGCTTGTTGACATGAAGCCCGATAGTTATCGCGGGCTGGCATGGGCTGTGATGGAGGCCGGCGGATTCGAGGAAATCAAACCCCCGGCGATATTCTTCCAGGAATTTTACTGGGCGGAATTTTTCCGCACCCGCATCACATGGAACGATGCGGATGAGGCTGATTTTGCCCGCGCCCTGCAGGAAGCCCTGACGCTGGCCCACAGTCCAGCCGCGGCGACGTTGCCCGGTTACAAGGACCCGCAGCGCTAACGAAGTTTGTGTCGGGGCTTGTCCCGTCGTCTTCCGGAGTTGCGAAGCTTGGGCGGATCGTAACCTTAGCCCGATGAATCGTATGCCCCGCGCGGTCGCCGTCCTGTTGACCGTGAACATCATCGTGTTTGTCGCGGGGGTCCTGCTGCCCAACGGGGCCGAACGGTTTATCACGGCCGGCGCGCTTTGGTATCCGACCAACGACAATTTTGGCCTGTGGCAGTTGGTGACGTATATGTTCCTGCACGGGAGCCCGGGTCACATCTTTTTCAACATGTTCGCACTCGTGTCATTCGGAGGAATTCTGGAGCGGGAGTGGGGCGCGCCGCGCTTTTTGCTGTTTTATTTTGTCTGCGGTGTCGGTGCAGCACTGATCCAGACGGGCGTCAACTGGCAGGAATACCGCAGCCTCCACGAACAACTGGTGGCGGCGGGGCTGACGCCCTCGGTCATCAGCACATCGCTGAGGACCGGCATGGAACCGGGATCGCTCGAGCCGGCGGTCACCGCGACGCTGGTCGACCTCTACCGGGTTTACGGCGGTCCGATGCTCGGGGCCTCCGGGGCGATCTACGGGCTTTTGGTGGCCTTCGGGTTTTTGCATCCCAACGCGAAACTCGCGCTGATGTTTGTGCCGGTCCCGATCGCGGCGAAATACTTCACCCCGGGTCTGCTGCTGCTCGACCTGTTTTCCGGCGTCACCGGGTTTTCCCTCTTCGGTGGCAGCATCGCTCATTTTGCGCACCTCGGCGGTGCCGCGATCGGCTTTCTCCTGATGCTCCTCTGGCGCAAACGCAGCCGGGGCCCGGTTTGGGAGAACCCGAAGGCCGAAGGTAAATGGTAAGCATAGGCTCTTGCGCAAGACGATGAATGTGCCGTCTCTTGCTATGATGACCCCAAGCGAGAAACCCGCCTCCTACGCGGACATACTGTTCCCGCGCATGGTGGATCGCACCGAGCTTCATCTCACCCGCAAAAACCTGCCCCGTTATGAGGCAGGGCTGCGGCAAATCCTGCGCGACTGCGGTTAGAGGTCCGCGGGAGTCACGGTTTGCTGGCTGGACAACTCGCAGCGTTTCCGGGCCAGTTCGATGCCGAGGGCGTCGAGCCCGAGCGCGTTGGCCACGGCGGGGATCGTGCCGACTCCGCAGAAGGGATCGAAGATCAACTGCGCGCCCACCTGGTCCCGCGCAAAGCGCACGGCATGAGCCGTGGCGCGCACCCCGGTCGCACGGATCCAGAGACTCCTACCCGCATCGTCGATGACATCGGGAATCGGCAGAGTGGCGGGACATTGCATCGCCCGCGAAACCGCGATCAGGTGGGTGAACCCGGGCCGGCCTTGGGTGAGCGTTCCCGGTGGTCGCCGGCAGATGATCTTGTGAAACAGCACGTGCGCTCCCGCGTCCTCGGCGGCACGAATGACCATCGCGCCCTTGTCGATCCAGACGCCGTCGCGCTTGATGTCAGACTGGAAAAACAAGGCCGCACTGTCAGCAGGCACGGCGTCCACCACAAGGCGCACGGCACCAAGAAACCATTCGCGCCACACCGGCAGCGTTTTGCCGATCTCGGACACGTCGGGCAGCGAGGTGACCGCACAGGCGCCGTCAATCCGGCCGCGGGTCTTCATCCAAGCAATCGCGTCCGCGCAAATGATTTTGCGCCGGGGTGTGGGTTGGGCAGACGGGGGCGAGACGGACATGCGGGCAACCTAGCTGCGACCCCGCGGCCCAGACAAGATCGGAGGGGGGAGTGCAGAAAACCTGAAACCTGACGAAGGGCCCGCCTTCGCCAAGCCTACGGCGTGGCAAGCGAGGAGCGGAGATGGCGCCGGCGAAGACGGTGGCTCGAAGAGCCGACTGAACCGGGTGCCCGCCTTCGCACCGTTCAACTTACACAGGGCTTCGGCGGACAGGCCCTTGGGCAGGTGAAGGAGCAAAGCTGAGGGCTGACGAAGAACAGGGAGCAAGCTGAACGCTGACGCAAGGCCGATTGAACCGGGGCCCCTTGGGGCAGGGTATCACGGCGGTTCTTTCCGCGTGGAATCCTTGGCCTCTGGTGCGAGGCGTGCCGGTTTTGCCACGGGTTTCTTTTTATCCGCGTTCACTCCCGAAAATGAGGAAAAACATCACGGAATATCCAGCGGCTACGTGGCTCATATCTATTGCATGCCAATTTTCTCCCATTTCTCTTTTGTGGCACTCGTGATAACCACCGTCGGCGTCCACAGCGTTCTGGTTGCTCTGGGATTAACCCGTTTCTCCCGGAACAAGCGCCCTCTTGTTTTGCTCCCTCTTTTTCCCCAACCCAACTCCCCCCGATAAGATTATTTTTATGCAACCCTCCTTTTGGATTAAGCGCTTCTTCGTCGTGTTGCTCGGTATTTTCGCGATGCTGTTTGTCGTGGGGCTGGTGAAAGGCCGGTCACTGGAGCGAGTGGTGGCAGAGAGTGCCATTTGGGCCGGTGTCTCGACCGTGATTTTCATCAGCGCACGGATTTATCATTCCCGCCGAGGTCAGCACTGCGCGTTGTGTCGTGACACGCCCGAGCTGGCTGAAGGCAGCACCAACTCCTCGAAAACGGAGCAAAGTGGAAAGCTGTAAGCAGGAAGTCATCTGGTTTCTGCTTATCGCTTTCAGCCGACTCACCGACAGTAAGCAATTCGGCGTCGACGGATGGGGCGGGGCGTGTCTTTCCTAGGCTTCGCGTGCAGAACTCCCCAGACGATTCCTCTCTTCGCTATGTGCAGGCCGATCTCGCCAACGCGGATCATCAAAACGCGGTGCTGGCCATGGTCGATGCCTACTCCCGCGATCCGATGGGCGACGGTAAGCCGCTTTCGGCCGAGGTTTGCGCCCGCCTGATCCCGGGCCTGCGTCAGCATCCCGCGACCCTCATTTTTCTGGCCTTTGACGGGGACACGCCGGTTGGCGTGGCCGTGTGCTTTCTCGGTTTTTCCACCTTTGCCGCCAAGCCGCTCATCAATCTGCATGACGTTGCCGTTGTCCCGACGCATCGTGGACGTGGGGTCGGTCGTGGACTGCTGGAAGCCGTCGAGACAAAGGCGCGCGAACTTGGTTGCTGCAAACTTACGTTGGAAGTCCTGGATCAAAACGACCGCGCACTGCGCACCTATGTGGCCGCGGGTTTCAAGCGCTACGCCCTCCAACCCGGCGCGGGTGAGGCGATCTTCATGACCAAGCCGCTGAAGTAAAGTTCGTGCAACCATGAGGGTGCTTGCTTGCAGCACCCGGCTTGACCGCGCGGAGGCAACTGCGGCATCAAGGTAAGCATGCAGGGTCATGAATTACTCGAAACCATCGCGGGGTTGTCTGCTGCACCGGCGGTGGCCGCCGTCATGCGGCACGCCGCGCGGCATCCCATCGCCAACCCGTCGGAGCCCACGCTGGCCGAGCTCACGCCGGAAGGGGCGAAGGCCGCGGTGGAGTTCGGCTCCCGCCTGACTGGTTTTGACCGGGTGCGGCTGTTTCACAGTCCGGTCAAACGTTGTGGGCAAACGGCGGCCGGCATCGCGCAAGGGGCCACGGCGGCGGGGCTCGCGGTCGAGTTGGTCGGTGCACGTGAGGAGATCGGGGTCGATTACATTCTCGATCTGGTCGAGTCGGGCCGCCTTTCCGTGCGCCACGGCGACGCTTTTGTGCGGCTCTGGGTGGAAGAGAAAATACCGGCCACAGTGGTCCGGTCGCCCCGGGCAATCGCCGCCCGTCAGACGGATTTCGTGGCGGCGCGGTTGCGGGAGCCCACGGGCGGAGGCCGGCGCCTCGACCTGCACGTTTCGCACGACTGGAACATCATCCTGTTGCGCGAAATGCTGCTGGAGGTCCGGTATGAGGAGGCGGGCTGGCTGACGTTTCTCGACGGCGTGGCGTTCACTGCGGACACCGTTGGAGTCCGGGCGATCTACCGGCAGCAAATGACGGGGCCGTTGCCGGCCTGATGTTTTGGGGACGTTAAGAGTCCGGCGGTGGGCCTCGGGGCACATGCCTTGAAGGTAGCCATGGCTGTTTGGCGAAAGCGCGGAGCGCCCACGCGACCTAAGGAAAACTCCATGCCGGGGGCCAATCGTTGGGTTTTAGACTGGGGTAAAACTCGATTTTACAAGTAGATAATCTTGAGTTGATGCACAGAGTATATAAGATAATCTTACTGTCAAAATCCGGTCTCCCCGTCGATGGTTTTGCCTCCATTACAAAAGAGTCCCTTGGAATCCCCGCAGTTCGGGTGGGCGATATCGGGTTTGGTCCAGTTTCGGGAATTAGGTTTGCCGTCGGTCAGGTCGCAGTCCTCGACCCTTGGTATTTGGAGCCCAACGCGCGGAAATCACTGTTTTATCAGGCAGTTATGCTACTCTCGGTCGCTCCACCGCAACCACGTGGGCTAAAGGGTTGGCCCTCACACTTTCTGGCATTTCCGGTGAAATGCCTGACTCCAAGGTTATCATCCATCCCAGGATCCCCATGAAAATCACATCCGCATCACGTCAGTCCGTTGCCCAGAAATACAGCATTCCGGTGATCTTGTTGCTGGTTTCACTCTGGCTCGCACCAACCGCCCGGGCACAATTCACGCTGGATTTTGTTTACGATCCCGGGACCGACACCACCACAGCGACCTACGCGGGAGCTTGGAATACTTTTTCCGGTTCAAGCTACAATGATGGACCCCTACTTTCCTTATCCACGGATGGGATCAGAGCTCAGAACCTAACTTACTCCCTGATATTGAATACAACCTTAAGTGATCCTGTGCCGTGGACAAATGCGACAATAAGCAACCACACGGGAGATTCCTGGGGCTTTAACGCAAATTATATATTTGCGAGTTTTGGGTATTTAGCCGGGACCCAGTTGAGCGGCACACTCACTTTTGTGGGGAGCAATCTCGCGGATCTGGGTTTTGACGAAACCGAAATCTCCAATGGCGGGGTATTGGGGTCGGGAGCTTACACGGTTACGTGGACTGCAACCGCCGTGCCCGAACCTGCAACTTACGCGGTGTTATTGGGCATCCTCGTGCTGGGTTGCGCGGTCTACCGAAACCGCCGCGGACGACTGGGCAGATAAGCGTCGAACCCGGCGGGTTATGGCCCCTTTCTCCCATCTTTTGTTGTAGACCCAAATGTCGATTGAACCTGTATGTGCCGACGGTTGAACCACACGCTGGCCAAGTCTAGCAAGGTGGCAAAATACGCAGTTTTCCAAAAAGGAACCAGTAGTTGGCCGAAATCACAGATCGGAACCATAAGTTGGCCAAAAATGCTGGATTTATGCCGTCGGAGAGTAAGGTTGCATAGCTAATCCGCAAGGTTCCCTCCATGTAGAGCTGTAGATTGATGAATGACCGGAGCTGGTTGATATCAGAACCCGGGAGGTTCCTAGTTCGCCCGAACGCCCTTCAGTTCCACGCCAAGTTTCCAAAGTTCATCGAAGATGGCCCCGTAGACCTCACCGTCCTCCGGGCGTGTCGCGGTGTTTACGAACAAAATCACCCCTATCTGTTTGTCGACATCCGAGAGCATCATCGTGACCAGGCCGGGATCTGCTCCATTGTGGCCGATCCTTGTAAGGGCTTCTTTCGTGGCCCAAAAGATTCCGGAGTTCAAAGACCCCTCGCCGCTTAGTTTCACGTTATCTGGTTTGTTCGTGGCACCAAACTGGAACCTGAGCATTTCTTCGACAGATTTCCTATCAAGGATGCGCCCGTCTTCGTAAGTGCCATCGTTTAACAAAGCGATGAAGAATCTTGAAAGATCCCGGACGGAAGTCCGCAGGCCTCCGTCTGGATAGGTGCTAAGCCCATAGAGTTGAATGGGCACGGCGAGCCCCTGTGCGAGATACAGGTTCGAGTGTTTCGCCAAATCGACCTCGGACATCAACCAGCCAGTGCTGTCCATCTTTAGGGGCGTAAAGATCGTCCGCTTCGTATACAAGTTGAACTTCTCGCCTACGGCTACTTCAACGATGTAGCCAGCCAGCCCGGCCGCGATGTTCGAGTATTCGCGATGTGTGCCAGGCTTGGTGTTCAGGAAATTCTCCTTCGAGTAGTTTTTCCCGTCCAGTGCAAAGTAGTCCTTTAAGTAGTCCCCGAGGGTCTCTGGGGCATCGCGACCGAAGTGATATGCGCCCGCGTAGACCGAACCGCGGTCTGTAATGCTTGAGGTGTGCGTCGCCAGCTGTCTCAGCGTGATTGGTTCGTTCGGGAAGGCTGGATTGGCCACTTTGAACGGCAGATATTTGTTGATATCTTCGTCGAGCGAGAGTTTCCCGTCTTGAACCGCGCGCATCAATGCTGCGCCAGTGATCGTCTTGCTGATCGATCCGATGTTCATGATCGTGCTTGGGGTAAACGGCAGCGCATGCTCTTTGTCCGCGTATCCATATCCCTTCGTCCAGACGAGTTTCCGGTTGGCCAACCGCGACCGGGGTGAACCGCCATTACTCGCGATCGTAACCGGGGCGGCGCTAGAACGGCCGGATTTCCCAGCGCAGCTGGATCGCCTGGCGGGCGAGGCGCGGGTGCGCGGACTGCGGCGCGTTCTGTTCACGCAGCCAGACTCCGTGCTGCAGTCACCGATTCTGGCGGAGAACCTGCGCCTGCTGGCGGCACGGGAACTCACTTTCGACCTGTGCGTACGTCCGCGGCAGTTGCCGCTGGTCACGGCGCTAGTGACGGAGTGTCCGCAGACGCAGTTCGTGCTCGACCACGCCGGGGCACCGGACGTCGCCGGCGGGGAGTTCGAGGCCTGGAGTGAAGGGATCAAGCAGCTCGCCGCACGGCCGAATGTCGTCTGCAAGTTCTCCGGCCTCGGCAGCCTGGCCAACCCAAAGCTGCCCCTCTCGCCGCAGGTGCGACCGTATTTCGCACACTGCTTGGAGTGCTTCCATCCCGAGCGGATGCTCTGGGGCACTGACTGGCCGATGAGTCCGAACCTGCAGGTGTGGTTCGAGGCGACCGCGGAGCTGCTGGGAGCATTGAGCGACCACGAGCAGGCAACCATTGGTACGGGCAATGCCAGGCGGATTTACCGGCTGAACTGATAGCTTGATGGGCAGGGCGGGGCTCCTCCTTCGCGGAGTCCAAAAAGGACAGGTGTCACCCGCCTTGAAGTACCGCATCCCCGGAGGGGCCTTCAATGGGCAGGTATCCGATTGCAGGGCTTGGATATATCGAGATGAAGTCCTGCCTTCACTCTGCATATTCGAACTTGACCCAATCCAACGACACTTCGCCGCTGGGCAGATACTGTCGGTCAATCGGATAATCAATGCCCGCACGGAGCCGGTGGACGTCCGTCGGGTCAGGCAAAGCCGCGAGGGGTTCGATCCGCAGGGGAAAGAGGACCAGGATCAGGTTAACATTCAGATTCTGCAATGCCCCCTCAACCGGAGCTTCTCCGTAGCAGGCGCAGTCGGCCCCGGGGCCCCGCGTTCCCAAGCAAGTCCATTGGCCGGGGTCGGCCGAAAGACGCAAGGTAGTCTCGGTCCATTCCGGCCGGATACTGATGGGCTGACCACTGAGAACATAGTTGGTCCGGATCTCGCCTACCTGGGCTTGGATCAGCAGCAGCAACTGGGCACCGCGGGCCGCAAGCTGGCCGCGCACCCTGACCGACAGGCGGGAGTTTAGAAAATTCCGCGGGTAGTCGCCCCGGGCAAACCGGGAGATTCCGGCCAAGGACTCGAATTGCACATGCCGTGGTGAGTCGGCGGGCTCCGTGAACAAGACGTAGAGCAAGTGCAGATAACCTGCGCCCGGCGGAGCATGATTAATGTCCACGCCCCATGGCGAGCGCACCGTGGCGCTACTATCGTGAATCTCAAGCGCCCGTGGCCCTCCCCCGCCAGCCATCCAGCCCAGCCAGCCGCCGGGACCAGCGTTGAAGTCTTCGAAATAGGTGGGGCCGGACATTGGTTTTTGTCGCACGTTTATCAGCAGCAATGCCCAGCCAATCAAGCGGATATTGTCGATGCCGGGCCGTATGGATGAGTCAGGCGGCAGCAAGCCCCGGGAACGCGAACAGGCTGTTTGTCGGCCGATAGATCGCACATTGATCTGGACGCCCAGGATGGAATTGGCACGCTCAGTCAACCAGCGAGGTGCCAAGCTAATGTCCTGCCGAACCACCCAAAGCTCCGGAGATTCCTTGCACATGCTTTCCAGAAAACAATTTTTGGTGCGTTCCGGGCTGGCAGCTGGATTCATGCTTATAGGGACCGCGATGCTGAAGGGCCAAAACCAGTCACCCGCCAGGAGCGGCCGGCGCAATCTCTTCTTTGCCCCGGAGGACATTCCAGAAATTCGACGCCGGCTCAGCTTGCCGATGTTCAGTGAGGCCTGGGCAAAACAGCTCAATGCCGATGTGTCTGATGACGTTCGTTTCCTTGAAACCGACGTCGACTTCAACGATCAGCTGCGCCACCTGCCCAGAGTCTGCAATATTTTGCAGCGTGATGCATTCATCTATGTCATTACTGGCCGCGCAGACCGGGGCGGGAATGCAAAGCTGGCCCTACAAAGGCTGCTGCAGTTCAGGAAATGGGACTATTTTCTGGAAGCGGGAAAGGATGTGATTGGCCTGCAGCGGGCGCCACTGGCCACTCAATCAGTCGTGCTGGCGTATGAATGGATCGAGGAACTGCTGCCTGTGGAGATGCGGCAGGAGGTGATGCGGCAGTTACCGGACAAAGGCATCGAGCCCTGCTACCGCAGCTGCTGGGGCATGCTGCACAAGGAAGACGTGGTGGGCTGGAGCTTTGATCCCGATGCCACCTTGTTGGAGGAACCCAACCGGGATCTGCGGAGATGGCCGTGGATCCTAGCAGGGACCAACCTGCATGCGGTGCCCTTGAGTGCTCTGGGCCTCGGAGCGGTTTTCATGCTCGGCCGGCATCCCCGCGGTCCCGAATGGTGGAAAGTGTTGAAGGCGGGTTTTGATGATATCAAGGGCTCGTTCGCTCGGGATGGCAGCTATGCAGAAGGCACGAGTTACTGCAATTATAGCGCGCTTGAACTGGTGCATTTTCTCCATGTTCAGCGCCGGCACACGACGGAGGACTGGTCAGACCAGATCAACTGGAAGGGTCTGATGGACTACTTCTTGATGACGCGCATGCCCAGTGCCCAGCACCCCGAGGGGCACGTCAATTTTGGCGATGGCGGTGACGGCTACACTTCCGATCTGGCCTTCTGGATCGCCCGCAGGTTTGAGGACCCGCAGGCCCAATATGCCGGGTTGTTGCGTCCTATCAGGGAGCCGATGTTCGCCGCCGTGTATTTCAATCCTGAGATCGAGCCCGCTAAGCCCGCCGGATCATGGTTCTACCGCCATTACGACATCGGCTGGGTGGTCATTACCACGGGATTTGCCTCTGGCGATTTTGTCACCGCCATTCGCAGCGGAGGTCCGGCCAACCACGAGCACGCCGATCGCAACAGCGTGATTATGAAATGCCATGAGGAAAACCTCCTAGTGGACAACTGGCACCCGCCCTATGACAACCTAAATCCGGCTTGGAGTCTGAGGACGTCGCCGGCCCACAACACCGTCCTGATCGACGGCCAAGGGCACCAGTATCACGACGGCACCGAGGGCACCAATCCATCACGGGCCCAGGCCAAGGTCGTGCGTGAGGTCACCACGGAGCATTACGCCATCGTGACAAGTGATGCGACTCCGGCGTATGCACTCGTGGATCAAAACATTGCGGCGGTTAACCGCACCCTGCTCTGTGTTCCCGGGATCAAGCTGCTGCTGGTGGTTGATACCATGCGCACCAAAATTCGCCCTGTCATATTCAAGGCGCGCTGGTTTGTGGAAAACGAGGACAAGCAGGGCGGAATCGAGTTCGACGGAGCAAGGTTTCTCTTCCAGCGACCCAAAGCCAGGCTCGCGGGGGTCTGTGCGGCGGCTTCGGGGGTCCGGCTCACCCGCGATTCCTTTCCAGTGCCGGCGGCGCACGGAGTTTTCCCCTTTCTGGATGTTGCCGCCGAGGCTGCCGGTGAGAGCTGCATAATCACCGCCATGATCGCTTTGCAGCAGCACGAGCCGGTGCCGCCGATGGAACTCACCGCCACGACTGACGGCTGGGTGCTGACCGCCAGCCCTCAGGGTCGGAATATCTCGGTGGGAATCACCCTCGCGGATGACTATCCCGCGTTTAATGTCAGCCTCAGCTGAGGGTTTGGCGCCGCCGGTTGCGAGGCAGTGAGCCTCATTGCTGAGCCAAGCCGCCCATGCTCAAAATCTGAGCCGCGCCGTGCAGGATCACCACTTTTCCGTCCCGCACCGCCGCCTCGAACAGGACCGTGTCCCGTTCGATTTCCACGTTCACTCCGCCGCATTTAAGAAATGATCCCTGGCTAATGAGCAGGTGCATGATCATACCGGCCGGATCACGGCGGACCATGCAGAATTCGGCGTCCGTGGCGAAGCTCCATTCGGGTTGCACCAGCACGCGGTCGGTTGCGTCGGGCGGAAAATCCGCGGAGGCAACCAGCAGGTCGGTCTTGCCGTCTGCCTGCTCCACTGCGACGGCAACATGGGAGTCCCCGGCATCTCCGCCCGCTGCCGTTTGCAGCGCCAGCCGGGTGATGGCCTTGAGCTTGGACCGACCGGCATACGGCTCCAGCAGAGCGACGAAGGTCGACGACAATGATTGCGCCGTTGCCGTTTGACGGCGCACCAGCAGGCTGGGCACCCACGCTTCCCGGTTATCACCGGCGGCGTGATACATCAGCCAGCTTTCGGCCAGGGCCGCTTGCGCGTGCCAGGTCAGGTCGGTGTAGCGCAGGTGCACCTCCGTGCCGATTGGCAGGTAACCGTAGCGATCGTCGGCCTTCCAATCGACCTGCCAGCCCGGAAGCGGGGAGCCGCCACGAAAGTTCCGCATTTGGGTGCCATGCCCGAAATCCGCCATGGGCTGCAATTCGAGCCCGGTGGCGGTCGCATCGCCAAAATAGCCGTGGAGGAACTTGGCGTGGTCCCGGCCTCCGGTCACCCGGAAAACATCCAGCACGTAACTGTCCTCCGGCGAGAGCTCGACCAGCAGCAGCGATCGTTCGTATTGCCGGAGCGCGGTGCTCTGCACCAGCTCCGGGCCGGACGCGCGGATCAGTTGCACTTTCGCCCCGTTGGCCCAGGCGGTCGTCTGGCCGCGCACCTGACCCTTCAGGGGATTGAGCTGCACCTGCAGCGGCTCGGTCTCGGGCTGGCCGAAGCGGGCGAATTGGTTTTTCCCGTCCACCACGACCGTATTGTGCGCGGCGGTCATCTTATACCAATTGGCGCGGGGTGAATGCCAGCCCCCAAACTGCACTGGGGGATATCCCCGGCCGGATAGAAGCTCAAGGCCATGCGCAAAGAGGCCGATATTCATCGCATCGCCGCGGCCATGGTTGCCGCCGATATCGTAGTCCAGCCACACCCCGCGGCTGGTGGCTCCGGTGCCGCTGCGCAGGATTGCCAGACACCACGCTTCCTTGTTCACCGCGGTCACACTCAGGGACGTGCCCTGGTCCCTCATGACCGCCGCCACGGCCTGACGGAATTGGTCGGGATTGGCGGACAACAGGTCAAAAGGAAGGTCCGTCAGCTCATTGGCGTTGGCCCGGTAGAGCAGCTTCACGTAAGTCGGGTCGCCCGTGATTTCATGCAGTTTCCAGAAGAGGGAGAAATCCGAGACAAAAGGGAAGCCGCCCTGCACTGGGTCATATCCGACTTTGCTAAAGCTCGCCCCGGCGTAGCTCAGGTCCCTTATGCCGAAAGCGCCGGCGTCGCCGATCTTCGGGTAGTAGATTTCACCCAGCCAGGTATCCACATGAAAGCGGAACAACTGCTGCAGAGTAGGCACTCGGTTGACCAAGGTGGGCAACAAATCCGGCGCCAGCCGATCAAAGAGGGAAAGCACACTGGCCACGGTGCGCGGGGCAAAGGTGCCGTAGCTCGCCAACCCCTTTTCACCGCTCAGGCCATCGACGGAGGTGGCCTTTTCAAGCATGGCCCGTAGGGATTCCTCAAGCTGTTCGCGATTTCCCGGCCAGCCGAGGATGGCTTGGTTGATGACCAGAGTGACTTCCGTGGTGGGATAATTGCTGAGGATCCGGTCCGGCTGCCGCATCACTTGACGCAGGATCCGGTCTTCAATGTTGCGCTGAATGTCGGCGAAGTTGCGCTTGGAATTTTCCAGTCGGTGCGCACTGGCCTTTGTGGCGAGAAACTCCACTAGTTCCTTATCATCAGCCATGGCAGGGAATATCATGTCGTAGGCCAGTGCCAGTTCCATGCTTTCGCGGCACGCATCGTGCCAGACGGTGACCATGCCTGCGCCCACGATGGGGTCAGCCCGCTCATAGGACAGCCCCTGGCTCAGGAAATCAAAGGACGGGTATAGGTCGGCCACGCGGTCGAGCATGATCGCGGCCTTGCGCGCGTAGACCCGATCGCCGGTCATGACATAGGCAGCGGCCAACGTGCGAATACCCTGCATGACCATCTGTTTCCATTGTCCATGCACCAAGTAGGCGCCGATGAAATACCAGCGCTGCGTGCCATCATGGTAGCCCGTGCCGTCATCGACTCCAAAGCTGCGCTGCGCATCTTCGATTCCGGCATGCTCCGGGTTGAAGAGCAACGAACGGTCAGCCCGGTCGGGGGTGAAGATACCGTGCGGATCCAGCCCCGAGCGATAAAATGCCGCAAAATCATTCTTGGGGAAAACCTCCTCGCAGTGCGGACAAGTGACTTTCCACGGGCGGTGCAGCGCATCGATCTTCCATGAATTCATGGGGACACCCTCCTTGCAGGCAGGGCATGAGCCGTTGGACAGCACATGATGCGAACGCTGGATATTGGCGCTGAACATGGCGGCCCAGAGCTCATCGTCCGACATGTCGAGCCAAAGTTGGGCGGATTCAATACACCGCTGCGCCTGGGCTTGGCCCCAAGTGCTCGCCGCGGCGTTGGCCTGAATAGACCTTACGACGGTTGATGGGAAGAAGACCGATTGGATCTTGTGCCCGGGATTCTCTGCATAGCCGGGCGCGATTGCCAGCAGTTGCAGGACTCCGGCGATAAACAGCTTAAGTTTAGAAATACATGGCATTGTGTTTTTTCTACGAAGATGGAACAGGCACGCAAGGGACTAAGTTACGACATCCAGTTTAATGTCGAGGAGATCAAACAGATATTCGAGGAAGCACGCATCAGCTTCCCCGACCAGATCAAACAGGGCTATGAAAACTTAGTGGACTTCAATCGAAAAATTCAGTCGGAAAGAAAGGGCCACCTGAATGAGCGGGTAGTCTCACTGGAGGGAGCACTCAACAATGCTGTGGCCCGGCACCAGCAGCAGAGTGATCGGCGCAAAGAATTGCTGTCGACCATCAGGCATGGCTCATCGCTCAGCAAGTATAAGCTACTGCAAAAGGGATTGGATGAAGATCGAGCTGGCCTGGAAGGACTGAGGATAAAATTCCGTGAAGCAGATCACCTCCTGACGATGAATAAGGCCATCGCAGAGTTGGCGACGAAACTGGAATCCACGGCATTCAAAATTGGAGAAATGACTCGGGAGGGTTCTGAGCGTTACAAAGCGATTCGGGTGCGTTTCGCTAACATTGTGCGGGAGGTTCTGGACCGGCCTGCGGAAATCTGGATCAAGCAGAATGACGCGGGCAACTTGGAGTTCCACGCGGACTTTTCAAATGTCACTAATACGGAGCATACCAGTGAAGCCGAAGGCACGACCTACCAGAAATTCCTTTGCATGGCCTTCGATCTGGGTGTGCTTGCGGTATATGCTCTGGAACCTTTTTACCACTTTGTCTATCACGACGGCGCCCTGGAAACGCTCGATAACCGGCGCAAGCTACGCTGGCTGCAACTCGTCCGCCAACTTTGTGCAGAATTTGGACTCCAATACATTATGACGGTCATCGAGGATGACATCCCGCGGGACGATGAGGACCAGAAAGCAAATTTTTCGGATGCCGAGGTTGTCCGGATCTTGCACGACAAGGACGACAGCGGTCGGCTCTTTAGGATGCCGCCTTTCTGATTTCTGCACTGACGGTAAGCGCACACTTCCTCGGCTGATAGAATGGAGTGGAACAATGAGATTTTCAGAAAACGATTTCAGGAAACTGGCCGTCGAGCATCTCCAACACTATGTCTATGGATCCTGAAAAATCCTTACGTCAGAGTCTTTGATTCTTAGGGTGCTGCATACAATACACTTGCAGAATTGGAAGCAGTAGTTGGCCACCCCCTGATTGGAAGCAGTAGTTGGCCAAAGCGGCCAATTACTGGTTCCATCGACACGTGCCATCCGTAGCCTTGGCGTAGGATGGTGGGCCGGGCGGGATTCGAACCCGCAACCAAAGGATTATGAGTCCTCTGCTCTAACCGTTGAGCTACCAGCCCGAAAATTGAGGGTAGATTTGTCATGTCGGAGGAAGGGTCGAGTCAATTGCGCAAACGCAGCAGGTTGGTCCTAAAAGACTAGCCGACTACTGGAGCCGCACGAGCAATTGACGGAGGCCTTCGGTGGGTGACTCGGTGACGGGGACAAACCGGGTCTTGGCCCCGAGCACTTCCTGCAAGGTTTCACGGATCGGCACGCTTTGCAGGATGCGACCGTGCAGGCCGACCGGGACGTTGGCCTCCTCGCCAAACAGACTTTCCCGCACGGTGGCAGCCAGATCGGCAATCTCGCTGACTGAATTGTGGATGACGGTCTCGGCCACGTCATCTCCGGCCGAGGCCAAATCAATGACCACCGCGGCCAGATCGGCAATCTGCTGATTCGTAATGGAGGGTCCATCCAATTTGGTGGTGAGCAGCACGGGGTCGGAGGATTTCATGGCGGCGCAGATGGCGCGGCCAAAGTCGGAGGGCTCGGACCAGCCCTGGAGTTCCGCGAGAGCGCAGGTGAGGGCCTGGCAACCGATGTTGTAGTTGCTGCCGGGGTCGTTGAGACGGCAGCCGAGATTTCCGGCGTAGTGCACGGCGAGGTCCCGGTCACGCGCGGCCACCAGGGAGCGGAGCCCGCCGCAATCGATCAGGAGGCCGGCTTTGCCCTTGGTCGCCAGTTCGAGCGCGGGAATGAAATTGGGGTGGGCACTCGCCGGGCTGAAATCGTGCAACCGGGCGACGATGCCGGTCCAAAAGCCGGGGCTGCCGGGCATGCACAGGGCGGTGTGCACGATCTTCGCGCCGGGCTGCTCCGCCTTGGCCCGGGCGGCGAGGTCGGCCAGCTTTTCCAGCAGCACCGAACGAATCGTGTCCTGATCGAGAAAGATGTCGGGATTACAAGCGATGGTGGTGGCTTGGCCGCGGATTTTGCCCTCGGCGTTGACGAGGATGAATTCGGTTTTGGCGTCGTCGCCGAGGACTCCGATTTTGTAGTTCATGGATGCGGGAAGGTTGGGGATAAATATCAGGTGTTGAGGGTATTTGGAGTAAAAATGTAGGGCGGGGTCTCCGAACCCCGCCTTGACGGCCCTTGGCTATTCGAAGGCGGGGTTCGGAGACCTCGCCCTACAATGGAAATCCC